>JBALXG010000014.1:0-16827 GCA_036961055.1 Leeuwenhoekiella sp.
GTATTCCTGAAGAATAAGGAAACGAAATTTTAAACAGATTGTCGTATTTAATAGTTACAATCTTTATAATATTAGCAAAAGCCGTTTTTTCACTTTCGCTTAAGCTTAAAATATTTTGGTGTTGCTTACGTGGAATAATCATAACCTCGTAAGGCCAGATCGCCCAATAGGGTACCAGCGCAACAAAATCTTCGTTAGAATAAATTATACGCTCGCCAGCCTCGATTTCTTCCTTTAAATACTCACTAAGCAGACTGCTTTTGTTGTTTTGCCAGTACTCAAGTTGATGCTTGTTTTTTTTCTCAACTTCCTGCGGAATGCTGCGTTGTGCCCAGATTTGACCATGAGGATGCGGGTTGCTACAGCCCATTGCGGCACCTTTATTTTCAAAAATTTGAACGTGGTTTATATCATCACGTTTACCAAGTTCTGCAAATTCTTTTTGCCAAAGACTGATAATCTGTACAATATTAGATTCTTCCATAACCGGAAGCGTGAGCGAGTGATTTGGCGAAAAACAAACCACTTTGCAAGTTCCTGATTCGGCTTCTGCTTTTAGGAGTCCGCTTTTAAATTTTTCATCAGGAACATCTTTTTTCAAAGCTGCAAAATCATTTACAAAAGACCACGGCTCTGTATATTCAGGATTTTGATGACCGCCGGCGCGCTCATTACCCGGGCATAAATAGCAATCTGGATCGTAAGACGGTCTGTTTTCAAGAACGATGTCTTCTTCTTTTCCCTGCCAAGGTCTTTTAGTACGATGTGGGGAAACAAGAATCCATTCGCCGGTTAGAATATTATATCTTCTGTGTGAGTTATCGTTAAAGTCAATCATTTTTAAAAATTTATCCACAAAGTGGAATTTACTGCACTGATGTTATTGGCAGGTTATAATTCAATTAATGAACTTCCATTAGCCGGAAGTGTTGTAAAAGCGGTCAATTTAATATCAAAAGCTTCGGTGTATGCTTTTGAAGCTTTTTCTATATAACCGGCAACAGCATCTTCATGTATAAGATTTATGGTGCAACCGCCAAAGCCGCCACCCATCATACGACAGCCCAGAATTTCTGCATTATCGCGTGAAAAATCGGTTAAAAAGTCTAATTCTTCGCAGCTTACTTCATATTTATGCTGAAGTCCTTCATGAGAAGCATACATCAATTTACCAAAAGTTTCAAGATCATTATTCTTTAAAGCTTCAGCGGCTTTAAGAACCCGGTCGTTTTCTTCAAGAATGTACTGACATCGTTTGAAAACAATTTCCGAAATATCGTTTTTGCAGGATTCTAATTCGGCAAAACTTGCATCACGCAGCGAATTTATATGAGGATATTTAAGCTGAAGAGTTTTTACACCTTCTTCACATTCCTTTCGTCTGGTGTTGTATTCACTAGATGATAGGCTGTGAGAAACATTTGTATTAAGCAAAAGAAGTTTGTAGGGTTCAATGTCAAACGGAAGCAATTCATAATCAAGCGTTTTACAATCCAGTTTAATAACATGACCATTTTCACTCATTACAGAAGCAAATTGATCCATTATTCCACACTGTGTACCTACATAATTATGCTCTGCTTTTTGAGAAAGTTTAACCAGATCAATCTTTGTTAATCCCAGATCAAAAAGAGTGTTTAAGCCATAAGCGAGACCACATTCAAGCGCCGCAGACGAACTTATACCTGCACCCATAGGAAGATCGCTGTACATAAGGCAATCAAAACCTGTTAAGTTAACGCCCAGTTTTTTCATCTCCTCGATTACACCTATAATATATAAGGTCCACTCATCACCATTTAAATCTGGATTTTGAAGATCAAGATCAAGTGTAGCTCCATAATTAAGACTCTTAATGGAACACTGGTTATCACTGCCATTTTTTTTGAGATAAAATTTAATAGTTTTATCAATGGCGGTGGGCATCACGTAGCCATTATTATAATCTGTATGTTCTCCTATAAGATTGACTCTTCCGGGTGAGTTTACAATTACAGAGGCATTAAACCGGCCTATTTGGGCTAGTTGCTCTGGAGAATGGGCTAGGGTATATATTTGATCCAAAACTTTAAAAGTATTTTAATTAGGAGAACGCTTAAAATAAGTATGCAAATTTAGTTAATTTATTAAAGGTAATTTATACATTTAAAAATTAATAATATACATTTAATGTTGACAATCTATAATGAGCATTAAATATCTCGAAATATTGCGATGTATATACATTTAGACATTTTCAGAGTATTTATGAAAAAAGATATTTTCGTTTAAAAATCTTTAGAAATGAAGTAGAATTATTTTGAAAAATCATTAAAATCAGCTTATTGCTATTGATTCTTTTAAACGGAATATCAGTATTTATAAAAGCTTGGTTTATGATTTTATAATTTAGGGCTAGGAATACATTTAATATTAATATCTTGAACCGATTATTGAGTAAAAACATACATTTCTTAAAAAACTTTCTTCTTTATAATTATTAATTAAATTTTTATGGCAATAATTTCCTTTTTAGCATTCACAATTTTAGTGGCACTTATATCGTGGTGGGCTGTGCGAAAGCAAGATGAGAGTACCTCAGACGGGTATTTTCTAGGAGGAAGAAGCTTAACTGCAGGAGTAATTGCAGGATCTTTGCTTCTTACAAATCTCTCTACAGAACAAATTGTAGGACTTAACGGAAGTGCTTATAAAGACGGTTTGTCTGTTATGGCATGGGAAACGCTCGCTGCTCTTTCTATTGTAGTTACAGCGATATTTTTACTCCCACGTTATTTAAAAGGCGGTTTAACAACCGTTCCCCAATTTTTAGCAAAAAGGTTTGATGTTGCTACCAAAACGATTACTTCTGGTCTCTTTTTAACAGGGTATGTGGTTGTACTTCTGCCTGTCATACTTTATTCGGGATCTGTTGCCATAAGTGGAATGTTTAATATACCCGAAAAATTTGGTGTTTCTGACACTACAGCCCTCATTATGTGTATATGGGGAATTGGGATTATTGGGTCTATATATGCGGTATTTGGAGGCTTGAAAGCAGTAGCTGTTTCTGATAGTATTAATGCTATAGGATTAATTATAGGTGGTGTTTTAATTCCTGTTTTTGGATTAATGGCTATAGGTGATGGTAGTGTTATGGATGGACTAAGTGTATTAGTGCACGCAAATCCAGAAAGATTTGATTCTACAGGTGAGCCGGGACAGGAAGTCCCTTTTTCCACAATTTTTACAGGGATGATGCTGGTACAGCTTTTTTATTGGGGAACCAATCAGCAAATTATTCAGAGAGGTCTAGGTGCAAAAAGTTTAGCCGAAGGTCAAAAGGGACTTTTATTAGCAGCTTTTTTAAAGATTTTAGGTCCTATTATCCTTGTGCTTCCGGGAATGATCGCTTATCATTATTTTGATGGAGGTTTAGATAGCAGTGACCTTGCTTACCCAGAACTGGTAAGAGCAGTATTGCCAAAACCATTAATGGGATTCTTTGCAGCAGTTCTTTTTGGAGCGATCTTAAGTTCATTTAATAGTGTACTTAACAGTTCTGTTACTTTATTTGGAATAGACATTTATAAGCAGCATATAAATAAAGATGCTACTGAAAATACAGTCGTTAAATATGGTAAAATATTTGGTGTTTGTCTTGCTCTGGCAGCCATGTTTATCGCGCCATTAATTGCAAACGCGGGAAGTTTATTCAACTATCTTCAGGAGATAAATGGTATTTACAGTATCCCTATTTTCACGATTATCGTGGTGGGATATTTAACTAAAAGAGTTCCTGCAATCGCAGCTAAAATTGGAATTATTTCAGGATCTGTCTTGTATATTATAAGTCAGTTTATCTTAGGCCCAAGCCTGGTAAATAAAGCACTTGAGGCAGCAAAAGCCGATGGTATTACAGATGCAGCCGCGCTTCACATGGTAGAAGTTAATGCGTATCCTCATTACCTGCATGTTATGGCCATTCTGTTTGTTACAAACATTGTGATTATGCTTATTATAGGTAAGTTCTACCCACGTAAAGAGCCTTTTGTGTTAGAGTACACAAAGCAGGTTTCTATAGAGCCTTACAAATATGTGAAACAGGTGGGTATAGTTATCTGTCTTATAGTAATAGGAATTTATGTTTATTTCGCTAAATAAATTAAAGGTATAGTTTTAACCAGAATTTTAATCTGGTTATATAAGCTTTAAAGCCTTTTAGCGTTAAGCTAAAAGGCTTTTGATTTGATATAAAATCTTTTACTAAATTAGTTACACAATACAATGTTGAAAATTATGACTGCAAGGCTGGTTATAGCGAGTTTAATCCTGTTTTTAGGATTTTCTAGTATAAATGCTCAGGAGACAAAAGAGGCAAAAGCATCTGTAGAAAAGTCTATGTATGGTTTGCAGATAGGTTTTTTGGGAGTTTGGGGTTATAATGAGATGCGGCTTGATGATAAATTTGCTTTGCGCACTGAAATAGGTTTTGATGGTGGCTTTAGTGCCGGAGGTTATGACAGTGATTTTATCTGGGCTTTTGCTCCCGGAATAAAAGTTGAACCTAGATGGTATTATAACCTCGATCGTCGCAAGGAAAACAATCGCAGAATTGCAAAAAATTCAGGTAACTTTTTTGCGGTTTCCACAAATTATCATCCAGACTGGTTTGTAATTTCTCCCCGGGATGAGGTGGCTGCAAGAGAGTCTTTATTTACTTCAGTAAAATGGGGTATACGCAGAAATATCTGGGGTCATCTTTCTTATGAGCTGGGTTTAGGAGCGGGATATTATATAGACTTTACAAAGCAGTATGGATATGATCATAACAGCACCGGATTTTCGCCAGATATTCACTTTCGTATAGGATATACTTTTTAAGAATAAACTATCAAAAAAGAGCCCTGAAAGGCTCTTTTTTGATAGTTTATGGGAGGTTTTTAATCCCGAAGTAAGCTTCTAGAAATTACAATTTTTTGTATTTCTGAAGTACCCTCATAAATCTGTGTGATTTTTGCATCCCGCATCATACGTTCTACATGATACTCTCTCACATAACCGTTACCACCGTGAATCTGTACGGCCTCGACGCTCACATCCATAGCTACCTGAGAAGCATATAGCTTTGCCATTGCACTTGAGGTGTCATAATTGTTGCCATTATCCTTATCCCAGGCAGCTTTCATAACCAGATAGCGCGCAGCTTCAATGCTCGTATGCATATCTGCAAGCTTAAAAGCGATGGCCTGATGATTACAAATTTCTGTGCCAAAGGTTTTTCTTACTTTAGAATATTCTCGGGCAAGATTATAAGCGCCCCCCGCAATACCAAGTGCCTGCGAAGCGATACCTATGCGACCCCCGGAAAGCGTTTTCATGGCAAATTTAAAACCAAAACCATCTTCGCCAATTCTATTTTCTTTAGGTACTTTTACGTCATTAAAAATAAGAGAATGCGTATCACTCCCGCGAATTCCTAATTTTTGTTCTTTAGTGCCTATTTCAAAACCTTCCCAACCTTTTTCAACAATAAAAGCGTTAATGCCATGGTGTTCCTTCTCGCGATCTGTCTGGGCAATAACCAGATAATAATCTGCAGAACCACCATTTGTTATCCAGTTTTTTGTTCCGTTTAAAATATAATGATCACCATTGTCAATCGCAGTGGTTTGTTGCGAAGTCGCATCGCTTCCGGCTTCTGGCTCGCTGAGGCAAAAAGCGCCCAGTTTTTCACCGGTTGCAAGTTGAGTTAGGTATTTTTCTTTCTGAAAATCATTGCCATATTCATTAAGACCGTAACAAACCAATGAATTATTTACCGAAACAATTACAGAAGCAGACGCGTCTACTTTTGATAATTCTTCCATCACGAGAACGTAAGACATGGTATCCATTCCACCGCCGCCATATTCTGGAGGTACAGCCATTCCCATAAAGCCCATTTGTCCCATTTTACGTATTAATTCAACAGGAAAATGCTGTTTCTCATCACGTTCTATCACTCCGGGAAGTAGCTCGTTAACGGCAAATTCACGTGCTGCGTCTCTTATCATTAATTGTTCTTCGGTGAGGCTAAAATCCATAAGGGTTTATTTTTTTAGAATATGCTTAAAAAATGCGGATAAAGATACTTGTTTAGGTATTTTATTTCAGTCTAACTTTTCTATTTTTAGGAAATCTTTAATTTTTTAGAAAAAGCAATGCATTCAAATGATTATTACGTTCTGGGTATAATGAGTGGTACTTCGGTTGATGGTGTTGATTTCGCGTATGCGAAATTTAGTAAAAATAAAACCTGGAGTTTTGAAATCATTAATGCAGAAACAATTCCATATACCGAAGTTTGGCAAAAAAATCTGCGAGAAGCGATCAACTATCAGGAAGATAAGCTTAAAGATTTTGATTTAGAATATACTCAGCTCCTCGCTAAAATGACACAGAATTTTCTAAAGAAATATGGTATAAAAGAGTTGGACGCAATTTGCTCGCATGGTCATACCATAATTCATCAACCGGCGCAGGGAATTACGTATCAAATAGGAAACCAGCAATTATTGGCAAAAATCACCGGTTTTAGGGTGATTTGTGACTTTAGGGTTCAGGATGTAAAACTGGGCGGGCAAGGCGCTCCGCTTGTTCCTATTGGGGACGATTTATTGTTCGCTGAGTACGATTTTTGCCTTAATATTGGAGGTTTTGCTAATATTTCATTTAATGAAGGAGATAAGCGCATTGCTTATGATATTTGTGCGACAAACATTGTTTTAAACCATTATTGCGAGTTGATGAATTTGCAGTTTGATGATAACGGAAAAATAGCAGCAACTCATGATATTGACAAAAACCTGCTTAAAAAGCTCAATAATCTGCCTTTTTATGCCGAAAATCCCCCAAAATCGCTTGGGCTTGAATGGGTGAATAAAAATATTTTTCCGCTTATAGATTCGTTTAAGCTCAAGCCTTCTCATGTTATCTCCACTTTTACAGAACATATGGCAAATCAAATTGCGGCAACTATTAAAAAGCACAGTAAAACAGACGCAGAAAACAAAATTCTTATCACCGGCGGTGGCGCTTTTAATGGCTATTTGGTTAATAGAATAAATACATTGTCTAAGGCGGAAATAATTATTCCAGACCGTGAGATTATAGAATTTAAAGAAGCATTAATATTTGGTTTTATGGGCGTTTTGCGCATGCGTAATTCGGTTAATGTGCTTAGTAGTGTTACTGGTGCTGCTCACGATCATTGCTCAGGCGTTATATTCCTTGTGTAAAATAACTTTAAAAATAAAAGGAAGAAGGTTGAAGTGTTTATATTTGTCTTTCTACTTAAAATTTTAGATGAGAGAATTACTACAGCGATACGAAGATAAAGAACCGGAGATTGTTTTTCATTGGAATGATCCCGAAACTGAAGCAGAAGGCTGGGTGGTTATAAATTCGCTGCGTGGAGGAGCCGCAGGTGGCGGGACGCGTATGCGAAAAGGGCTTGATAAAAACGAAGTCTTATCACTTGCCAAAACAATGGAGGTAAAATTTACCGTTTCAGGCCCTGCGATAGGCGGTGCAAAAAGCGGAATTAATTTTGATCCTGCAGATCCTCGTAAAAAAGGAGTTTTAGAGCGCTGGTACGCTGTCGTTTCACCATTGCTTAAAAGTTATTATGGTACAGGAGGAGATTTAAATGTAGACGAAATACATGAGGTTATCCCAATAACAGAAGAAAGCGGAGTCTGGCATCCCCAGGAAGGTGTTTTTAACGGGCACTTTAAACCTACTGAAGCAGATAAAATTAACAGAATAGGCCAATTGCGTCAGGGAGTTATCAAGGTGATAGAGAATCCTAATTATTCTCCTGATGTGTCTAGAAAATATACCATTGCAGATATGATCACCGGTTACGAAGTTTCTGAAGCTGTGCGTCATTTTTATGATATTTATGGCGGAAATATTAAAGGGAAAAGGGCAGTGGTGCAGGGTTTTGGTAACGTAGGTTCTGCAGCGGCTTTTTATTTGGCGCAAGCCGGAGTAAAAGTGGTGGGCATAATTGATATTGCCGGTGGCTTTATAAATGAAGATGGATTTACCTTTGAAGAAATAAAATCTCTATTTCTCAACAAAAAAGGAACTACATTAGACGGCGAAAATTTAATTCCGTTTAAGGAGATGAATGAACGCGTTTGGAAGCTTGAGGCAGAAATTTTTGCTCCTTGTGCATCTTCTCGCCTGGTTGAAGAATCTCAAATAGCAGAATTAATAAGTTCAGGACTTGAAGTTATATCTTGTGGCGCAAATGTGCCATTTGCAGATAAAGAGATTTTCTTTGGCCCCATAATGGAAAAAACTGATGAAAAAGTGAGCCTGATTCCAGATTTTATATCAAATTGTGGCATGGCTCGTGTTTTTGCTTATTTTATGGAGCGTCGCGTGCAAATGACAGATGAAGCTATTTTTAATGATACGTCAATGACCATTAAAAATGCCATTCAGGCAACATTTGATAATAATAGCAATAACAAAAATATTAGCCGTACAGCTTTTGAGATTGCTTTACAACAACTTATATAATTACAAATAACCAACTAAAGAACGAATAGTTATGTTGAAACATTTTTTGGGCAACAGTCCGCGCTGGTTTAAACTTACAATGGTAGGTTGCCTACTCTTTAACATCTTTGCATTTTTTGTTTTAGGTCCTGTGATTACGGCCTGGCTTTTTATAGCAGAATTCATTTTCACGCTTGCAATGGCTTTAAAATGTTATCCACTGCAATCTGGAGGTATCCTGGCTTTAGAAGTGTTAATACTCGGCCTTACATCGCCAGAAGCGGCTTATGAAGAAGTAGACCAGAATCTTGAAGTTATATTGCTTCTGGTATTTATGGTTGCGGGTATTTATTTTATGAAACCTATGCTGATGTTTATATTCAGTAAAGTTTTTACTAAAATAAAATCTAAGGTTGTCCTCTCAATGCTTTTTGTATTTCTGGCCGCACTGTTATCTGCATTTCTAGATGCGCTTACAGTAACGGCTGTTTTAATAAGTGTGACAGTAGGTTTTTATGGTGTTTATCATAAAATTCACTCCAGCGCAACTGCAGATTATGATGGAGATCATATTCCAGATCGGGATGAATTAAGCGGTGAAACTCTTGATAAGTTCAGAAGCTTTCTGCGTAGTCTTATTATGCATGGTGTTGTAGGTACCGCTTTAGGTGGTGTTTGTACACTTGTGGGTGAGCCTCAAAACCTGCTTATAGGTGAGAAAATGGGATGGGAATTTGTTGAATTCTTTACCAGAATGGCACACGTAACAATGCCGGTTTTAGTTTGTGGATTGCTAACAACTTTCTTTCTGGAAAAATTTAAAATCGCTGGTTTTGGAGAAAAACTTCCAGAAGTTGCCAGACGCATTATTGAAAATTACACTGAAGAACAGGATGCAAAACGTACAGAAAAAGAAAAATTAGGTCTTTGGGTTCAGGGAATATCTGCGATTCTTTTAATCCTTAGTCTTGCGCTACATCTAGCTCCTGTAGGATTTATTGGTCTGTTTCTTATTATTGTTCAGACTGCCTTTATGGGTATTACAGATGAACACAGTCTGGGTAAAGCTTTTGAAGAAGCGCTGCCTTTTACGGCTTTAATTGTTGTTTTCTTTGTTATTGTGGCAATGATACATGATCAACATTTATTTACTCCTATCATAGATTTTGTATTAGCGATGGATCCTTCTGCACAACCCTCAATGTTTTATCTGGCAAATGGTGTGCTTTCTATGATAAGTGATAATGTTTTCGTTGCAACAGTTTATATAAATGAAGTAGAAGCAGCATTTAAGAATGGGGCAATTACCAGAGAACAGTTTAATCATCTTGCGATTGCTATAAATACAGGAACTAATTTACCCAGTGTTGCGACGCCTAACGGGCAGGCAGCATTTTTGTTTTTACTTACATCATCTTTAGCACCATTAATAAATCTTTCTTATGGTAAAATGGTAAAAATGGCATTGCCCTATACGATTGTGTTAGGTGGAGTAGGTCTATTGTGTGTTTACCTGTTTATGTAATAAGTCAAAAATCAAAGAGACTTGAATTTTTTACAATTAAAATTATAATATAACGTTATCCCAATATCTAATTAAATAATATATGCTATCACTTTTTATGCAAGACGGTGTTGATACCCTACAATCCCTTGCTGATGATGAACCGGTTGAAAAAACCCTTTCTATAATGGACCTTCTCATGAGTGGGGGCGTCGCCGGGCAAATCATAATTTTTGTTCTATTTATCTTACTTTTTGTAGCGATTTATATCTATTTTGAGAGGCTATTTGCCATTAAAGCAGCTTCTCAGGTAGATAGCAATTTTATGAATCAGATTAAGGATAATGTTACCTCTGGTAATATTGAGGCTGCAAAAATTCTTTGCGCGCAACAAAATACTCCTGTTGCACGTCTTACGGCAAAGGGTATTTCCAGAATAGGAAGTCCGCTTGAAGATATTAATTCAGCAATAGAAAATTCTGGTAAATTAGAAGTGTACCGTCTTGAAAAAAATGTAAGTGTTCTGGCAACTATTGCAGGTGCGGCACCTATGATAGGATTTTTAGGTACGGTGATTGGGATGGTTATCGCTTTTCACCAGCTGGCTACAAGCAGTGGGCAGGCAGAAATGGGAAGTCTTGCAGAAGGTATTTATACCGCTATGACTACTACAGTGGCAGGACTTATTGTAGGTATTATTGCCTACATGGGCTACAACCACATCGTAGTGCGCACAGATAAAGCCATACATCTTATGGAAGCAAATGCCGTAGACTTTCTTGATCTTTTAAACGAGCCAACATAATGAATCTGCGCAGTAGAAATAAAGTAAGTCCGGAGTTTAGTATGAGCTCAATGACAGATATTGTTTTTCTGTTATTGGTTTTCTTCCTGTTGACCTCACCGGCTATTACTCCAGATGCACTTGATCTTATTTTGCCCAAAGCAAATGGGAAAACAAGTAATAAGCAAAATCTTTCGGTAAGTATTACTAAAGATCTCGATTTCTATGTGAATAAAGAAAGAGTAACTCCTTCAAATCTTGAGAATTTTATTAAGACCGAATTAAATGGAGTTGAAGATCCTACTATAATCTTACGAGCAGAAGAAGGCGTGCCTATAGAAGAAGCTGTAAGTGTAATGGACATAGCAAACCGAAACAAATACAAAATTGTTCTGGCGGTTAGACCGAATAATAAGTAGTCAGTTTTCGGCATTTTAAACCCGATTTTTGATGTTTAAAGTGCGATTTTTAACCCTATAATTTATAAGTAATCTTCAATTCAATCAACCTGTGAGTTTACTGGATACAAAGCATAAGCGAAAATCCTTTACTATTACCGCGATTTTACACGTGCTGTTATTGATATTGCTCTTTTTTGTGGGGATGACATATTTAGATCCACCGGTAGAAAGCGGAATAGCGGTAAATTTTGGAACATCAGATGTTGGTTCTGGCAGCGTTCAGCCTACTCAACCTGTAAAATCTGCACCGCGTAACACTTCTCCTGAACCTGAACCACAAACCGCTGCTCCTGTAAAGGAAGAAGTTATTACTCAGGAAATAGAAGAAGCACCGGTGATTAAAAATGAACCAAAAAAAGAATCACCAAAACCGGTAACTGAGAAGCCTAAAGAAAAACCTGTTGAAAAACCGGTCGAAGAACCCAAAAAACCAGATCCTAAGCCTGATAAATCGACTACAGATGCATTATCCAGTATTTTAAACGGACCAAAAAGTAATGGGACGGCAAACGGAGGTGAAGGCAATGATAAATTACCCGGTGATAAAGGAGATCCTTCCGGCGATCCTAATGCTTCCAGCTATTATGGGACCGGTAAAGGTCTTGATGGTGACGGGAATTATCAGTTAGGCGGTCGTAAAGCTTTAAGCAAGCCTAAGCGAGTACAAGAATGTAATGAGGCCGGAATTGTTGTAGTAAGTATTGAAGTAGACCGCAATGGTAACGTAGTAAAGGCAACTGCCGGAGTACGAGGAACTACAAACAATTCAAAATGCTTACTAGACCCAGCCAAAGAAGCGGCGCTAGCAACACGTTTTAACCCCGATGAAAAAGCACCATCACGACAAATAGGCAAAATAATTTATAAGTTTAGCCTGTCAGATTAGTTTTTAGTTCATGACTTACCAAGAAACTTTAACCTGGATGTTTAATCGTCTTCCTATGTTTCAGCGACAGGGAGCAGCTGCCTACAAAAATGATCTTAGTAATATAAGATTATTGGCCGAAAAACTTGGCAATCCAGAATTACAATTTAAATCAATACACGTAGCGGGTACAAATGGTAAAGGAAGTACCAGTCATATGCTGGCTTCTATTTTACAGGAAGCCGGTTATAAAGTAGGATTATATACTTCTCCACATTTAAAGGACTTCAGAGAGCGCATACGCATAAATGGTGAGATGGTTTCAGAGGCTTTCGTAGTAGATTTTATAGCCGAAAATAAGAGTTTTTTAGAGGAAGAATCCCTTTCATTTTTTGAATTTACTGTAGGTATGGCTTTTTCTTATTTCGCTGAAGAAAATGTTGACGTCGCTATAATTGAAGTTGGCATGGGCGGAAGGCTTGATGCTACTAATATTATCACGCCAGAGATATCTGTAATTACAAATATAGGACTTGACCACACTGCATTTTTAGGCAATACACTTAAAGAAATCGCAGGCGAAAAGGCTGGAATTATTAAAAAGAATGTTCCTGTTGTTATAGGTGAGAAACATCCCGAAACAGCTTCTGTTTTTGTTCAGGTAGCAGTAAATAACGGTAATGAGATATTTTTTGCTTCTGAGACCGATTTTGAGGCTTATAAGTCCGATTTACAAGGCGATTATCAGGCTAAAAATATTAAAACTGTTTTGCAGACTATACTAATTTTGCAAAGTCAGGGAAAGTTTTTGATAAGCGAAAGCAATATTACAGAAGGTATAAGCCATGTGATAAAAAACACCGGTTTACAAGGACGCTGGCAAATACTGGGGACAAAGCCAAAAATTATTTGCGATACAGGTCATAACAGGGAAGGCCTTGAAATTGTAATGCAACAATTAAAAAAGGAAAAATATAAGAACTTGCATATCGTTCTTGGTGTAGTTGCAGATAAAGATCTCGATGCGGTTTTACCATTGTTTCCTAAAGATGCCCACTATTATTTTTGTAAACCCAATTTACCACGTGGACTAGAAGTAGCAGTTTTAGCAGAAAAAGCCGTACAGTCTAAGTTAAAAGGCAAAAAATTTGATTCGGTAACTGAAGCATTTCAGACTGCTCAAAAATCTGCTAATGAGGAAGATGTAATTTTTGTGGGAGGCAGTACCTTTGTAGTTGCAGAAATAATTTGATTTTTTAATCAAAAGTGTTTTGTCAAATTAAAAATTGGTCTATATTTGCATCCGCTAATACGAAGGGCAATTAGCTCAGTTGGTTCAGAGCACCTCGTTTACACCGAGGGGGTCGGGGGTTCGAATCCCTCATTGCCCACTTAATAGGAATCAAATTCCACCAAAAACCCGCAAACATCACTGTTTGCGGGTTTTTTCATTTTTGATGATATCAAAGACATAATTTTAAATTTTCCAAAAATGAAGACTACTCTTGAAGGTCTTTTAAATACTTTCTTCAGTTAATAATATAGTGCACGAGCAGAATGAATATTTTTTCTGCATTAAAATAGTGGATGAAGGGGTTATCTACGATTCAAAATAATTGATTTATCATTATAATTTCTCAAATATCCATAGATGAAAACTACATTAAGTGCTGATACAGGATTTGTCAATTGTATTCAAATCTTTTTGGGAATGCGATAAAACCCGGAGCTACAGAAAAACCAATTTAAAGAGATAACGGCAGAAAATGTCTTATTTAGTTTGGTGGTTTCAAATTCGGGAGATAAAACTCCCAACTTATTCAAACTTTTTTCACAACTTATTCTGCCAACAATAAATCGGGATTAGGTTTAAGGTTATACATTTCGTCAGAAATAGCAAAAGCACATGGGGGAAAATGGAGATCGTTTCTAATTATAAAAAAAGGTTTCACCTTGAAAAATGCCAATAAAAACAAGGATAACAAAACATATAGCGTAATGTTTGTTACGAAATAAAGAATTCCAAGTTATTTTGAAAAAGAAAAGAATTGTGGAAAGCTCCAAATGTCTCCTACGGATGAAATTTCTAAAAAAAAAGAGATTAAAATTTTGTATATAATAACTGTGTTTAGAGAAAGAGGATAAATTTTAGAGAAAAAAATATCTAGTAAAATATAAGATTAAAGCTTTAAAATAAGTGTACCTTAAACTTTTACTTCAATTAGTATTGTAATCTATTAAAGATTTCGATGAAAAATAATATGATTGTTCTTGGTTACATTTTATTTGCAACAAACTTCTTTTGCTTTGGACAAAATGCACAAGCGGAGTATAAGATAGTGAATAATTTTCATGTAGATGGTGATGGAGGTTGGGACTATCTGATAAGTGATGATAGTACAGGCAGGTTATTTATTTCACATAGTACAAAGATTCAAGTGATAAACAGTAAAACCGGCAAATTACTAGGAACGATAGAAGACACTAGAGGTGTACATGGAATTACTTTAGATACCGAAGCAAACAGAGCATTTATAAGCTGTGGCGGAGACTCAAGTGTGATGGTAATTGATCTCACCACGCTTAAGCTTATTGCCAAAATAAAGGTAACCGGGGAGAATCCTGATGCAATTTTATATGATAAATTTTCTGAAAAGGTTTTCGTCTATAATGGCCTTTCATCAAATGCAACAGTAATTGATGCAAAAACAAATTTAGTACTGGCAACTATTGCGCTTGCAGGTAAACCCGAATTTTCTGTTAGTGATGGAAAAGGAAAAGTTTATGTAAACATTGAGGATAAGAGTTTGATAACTGTAATTGATTCAAGGTCTCTAAAAGTTGAAAATACCTGGTCTTTAGAACCTGGTGAAGAACCTACGGGTCTTTCTTTAGATAAGGAGGCACACCGTCTGTTTGCAGTATGCAGTAATAAAAAGATGGTTGTTATGAATTCGGAAAATGACAAGATAATAACTACTCTCGATATAGGCGAAAGGTCAGATGGTTGTGCATTTGATCCTGTATTAAAACGTGTTTATAGTTCTAATGGTGAAGGTACACTAACAATAGTGCAGGAAGAAAACGAGAATAGCTTTTATGTTTCTAATTCTATTCAAACAAGCAAAGGGGCACGCACAATTTGTATTGATAAAAAAACGCATCATATTTACCTGCCTACAGCAAAATATGGTGATGCTCCCGAAGCAACCGCAGAAAATCTACATCCACGACCATCTATAAAACCTGGTACATTTACTGTTTTAGATATAACGCCATAATCCCTAAATTCTTTCGCTTAAAAAGTAATAAGGTTTAAGCTGAATTAAAATATTTTATTGAATTTCCACAGTAATACTATGACCCATAGTCGTGAAATTCTTAAGAAATTCCATGTTTTTTACTTTCATTTCGTAAAACTTAGATACGAAATTTGAACTATAGATTCAAAGAAGTTAAAAGCAAACTTCATATCATAAGAATGTTTCTTAAAAAATCTGCCTCAACTGGTCTAAAATCACCTAAAACAACTCTATTTTCATAGATATATTATTCTTTGTCAAAATACAAATGTATAGTTTTATTATATTTAAATAATCTATCAGGTTATTTAATATATTGAATTGTAGTATATTATGTATACTTAATATCTCGAAAATGAATATTTTTGGGTAGCACAGACTTTTGAAAACCTTAAAGCTAACTTTTAAGAATCACATAATTTATGCTAAAAAACAGAAGGTGTTTTTTAAAACGAATAGGTTTGGCTAGTGCAACTATAACTACATTTCCTACTGTATTTGCTTCTACAGTTGAAAGTCCCATAAAACCTATTAATTTTTTAGTCAGGTCTCAAGATCAACTTTCAGAAAGTACTATCAAAATAGCACTTATTGGTGCTGGCGGCATGGGAACAGCGGACACAAAAACCGCTCTTTCGCATGATAATGTGGAGCTCGTAGCAGTATGTGATTTGTATGATGACAGATTAGAAGATTCTAAAAAACTGTGGGGGAATTCCATTTATACCACAAAGGATTATAAGGAGATTCTTAAGCGCAAAGAAATTGATGCTGTAATTATAGGCACTCCGGATCATTGGCATAAGGAAATCTCAATAGATGCGCTTAATGCGAAAAAGCATGTTTATTGTGAAAAGCCGATGATACATTCAGTTGATGAAGGAAAAGAACTTATAAAAGCATGGGAGAAATCAGGGAAAGTTTTTATAGTGGGTAGTCAGGGAATGTCCTCTTTAGGAAATGAAAAAGCTAAAGAATTATTAGCTGCCGGTGCTATAGGTGATATAAATTATGCTGAAGGTTTTTGGGCGAGAAACTCTCCTGTAGGAGCATGGCAATATCCCATTCCCGAAGATGCTTCAACTGAAACTGTAGATTGGGAAAAGTTTATTTCAAATACTACAGACCGTCCTTTTGATCCGCTACGGTTTTTTAGATGGAGAAACTATCTGGATTACGGTACAGGAATGGCCGGAGATTTATTTGTTCATCTTTTTTCTAGTTTGCATTTTATAACAAATTCGTTAGGTCCCAGTAAAGTAGCCGCAATGGGAGGTTTACGTTATTGGAAAGATGGCCGCGAAGTTCCTGATGTGCTTTTAGGTATGTTCAATTATCCTGATAGTGATGAGCATCCCGCTTTTAATTTATCATTGCGC
>JBALXG010000150.1:0-6778 GCA_036961055.1 Leeuwenhoekiella sp.
TAGTACATATGGGAGATAAGTTTTCACGTCTCTATAAATTTAGACGCTTTAATAATACAGAGAAATTTTCTCATGTGCTTTCTACACAGGAAAAGGAGCGAGAAATAATTGAAAAAACTATAGCAGAAAATAAAAAAACAGGGTGGCAGGGAGAGATAAAAACCACTACAAAAGAAGGAGATTCAATTTGGCTTGACCTGTCCATAATTCCATTTACCGCAAGTGATGAGCGTGCAGAATTATTGATTATTTGTCTTGATATTACTAGAAGGAAGGAAGCTCAGTTGGAAATTGAGCGTTTGAATATTAAAAATTTTGAAGAGAAAATTCATCAGCAAAAAGTCGTTTCCCGGCAAATCATAGAAAACCAGGAAAAAGAACAAAATCGTATTGCAAGAGATTTACATGATGGTATAGGACAAATGCTTACAGGTTTAAAGTTCAATCTGGAAAGTATTGATATGGCAGATACTCCTAAAGCTTCAGCTAAAATTGAAAATCTGAAAACACTTACTTCAAATATTATAAAAGGAGTGCGTACGGCTACTTTTAATCTTACACCTCCAGAGCTTACAGATCATGGTATAGTGCCGGCGCTAACAAAAATGACTCAGGAACTTTCTAAACTTACCGGGAAAAATATAATTCTTTTCAATAAAACAGATTTTAATCTTCGGCTGGATTCTCTTGTAGAGATTAATATCTATCGCATTACACAAGAAGCGATAAACAACGCGGTAAAATATGCCGAATCTTCTCATATAATAGTAAGCCTGAACCACAGTAAAGAACTACTTAGTATCACAATAGATGATAATGGTAAAGGTTTTGATCCTAAAAAGGTAAAACGTGCATTGGGCGAGGGTGGTATGGGGATGACCTTTATGCGTGAGCGCGTAAAATATATAAACGGCAGACTTTTTATGCATTCTTCACCAGACGAAGGTACACGTATCACACTTAATGTACCTATTTAGTAATTTTAAGGTAATTTTGCTTAAATTAATTAACTAATTCATAAAAATAGCCTTTAATGGATGTCATAAATATAGTTTTAGCAGATGATCATGTATTAGTAAGAGATGGTATTAAAGCTCTACTGGAAGATGAAAGTGATATCATTGTAATTGACGAAGCTTCAGATGGTAGGGAGGCACTGGATGTTATAGAACGGAGCAAACCACATTTATTAGTTGTAGATATACGCATGCCTCATCTTAATGGTATTGAGGTAGTCGAGAGGATTAAACAAATGTATCCTGAAATTAAAACACTTGTGTTATCAATGCATGATTCTGAGGAATATGTTTTAAAATCTATACAAGCAGGAGCAGATGGTTATTTACTTAAGGGAGCAAGTAAAGAAGAATTTCTTAAAGCTGTACATACCGTTGCATCTGGCGGGAAATATTTTGCAGGTGATATCTCATCTATTCTTATTAAAAATCTTAATGGGCAAGGTAATAATATAAGAAATACTGATGCTAATGCTGAATTTAATCTTACTAAACGAGAGCGACAAATATTAGATCTTGTACTTGAAGGATTAAGCAATAAAGAAATAGGAGAACAACTTGATATAAGTAAACGTACCGCTGAAGTTCATCGTTTTAATCTGATGAAAAAGCTTGATGTAAAAAACCTCATGGAACTTGCAAACAAAGTAAGAGAGTTTAATTTTTAAGAATGTATTTACAGATGTACTAAAAATCATTATTAATTTAACACAATATTTATAATTGTATAATATTTGTGTTGATTTATTTTAAATCTAATAATTATTCAGAAATACGTACTTTATACGTAATTATATAAGTATTTATACTTAATTTTACCCGTATAAAAACCACGTATTATGAGTAATATAACTTCAACTAAAGCAACGCGACTTAATCTGCGCGATTTTAAAAGTGTTCCTATGCGAACATTTTGGATTACTTCAATAGCATTTTTCATGTGTTTCTTCGCATGGTTTGGTATAGTGCCATTCATGCCAGACGTAGTAAGAGATTTGGGATTATCCCCAGCCCAGAAATGGAATTCAGTAATTCTGGCCGTAACGGGAACTGTATTTGCCCGTCTTCTTATAGGTAAATTATGTGATAAATATGGGCCACGCCTGTGTTATACCTGGCTTTTAACTTTAGGAGCGATTCCAGTTATTTTGTGCGGTTTTGTGCAAACGCCTCTTCAGTTTCTCATATGTAGATTATTTATTGGTTTTATAGGAGCTTCATTTGTAATTACACAAGTACATACATCTTTAATGTTTTCTTCAAACATAGTAGGTACTGCTAATGCAACTTCTGCCGGTTGGGGTAACCTTGGTGGTGGAGCAAACAGATTAGGAATGCCTTTAATTGCAGCTGCTGTTGTAGCCTTGGGTGTTGCGCAAACAGATGCATGGAGATATTCTATGATCGTAGCCGGTGTAATCTGTTTTTTAATGGGTGTGGTTTATTACTTCTTTACTCAAGATACTCCTCGAGGTAATTTTAAAGAAATACGAGAAAGTGGTGAGGCAGTTTCTGCTAAAAAGAAAGATGAAGTTGGCTTTTTGGAAGCTCTCAAGGATTATAGAGTTTGGATTCTTTTTATTGTTTATGCAGCCTGTTTTGGTATAGAATTGACAGTATACGGTACAATGGATGATTACCTTCAAAATACCTTTCAGCTTGAGCGGCTCACCGCCGGTAACATAGTGCTCTCTTTTGCGCTAATGAATATTTTTGCGCGTACGCTGGGTGGTTTCTTTGGTGATAAATTTGGTAAACTTAAAGGTTTACGTGGAAGAGTTTTATTCTTGGCTGCAATTTTATCTATTGAGGGTCTTATGCTGGTTTTCTTTTCCACAATTACAGGAGTAGTTGCCGGAATAGCTTTTCTTATAGCATTTAGTTTGTCTGTTCAAATGGCAGAAGGTGCAACATTCTCTGTAGTTCCTTTTATTAATAAAAAAGCAATAGGTTCAATATCAGGTATAGTAGGTGCCGGTGGTAACGTAGGAGCATTTCTTGCTGCATTATTACTTAAATCTAAATCAGCAGTAGCAGAACAAACAGCAATAATTGCAAATGAAGGGTTAGGACAGGAAGCAATAAAAGCTGCTCAATCTGCAGCATCTGCAGAGGCCGTCTCAAGTGGCTTCTTTCTAATAGGTATTGTGGTTGCGGTTACTGGGATATGTGCATTGGCTATACGCTTCTCTGTAGAGGATGAAGAAGTGGCAGAAATGGAATTGATGCAATCTTCTGAAACCTTAATACCTGTGAATAGTTAATTATTAGTCTAATAATTGCCGATTTTGAGATGATTTAACCCGTTTTTTAAAGCATTGGTAATTATTGAGCTATGCTCTTTTTTCTTCCCCTAAAAACGCTGAACTTAGTACATAAATCATCCTGTAAATGCTGAAGAACGAAATAAAAACGACTTGTTCGTATTGTGGTGTAGGTTGTGGGATTGTAGTTAAAAAGGATTCAAAAAACCGTGTTTCTGTTGAAGGTGACAAGGATAATCCTGTTAACAGAGGGATGCTATGTTCTAAAGGGAGAAATTTACATTATGTAGTAAATGATACTTCAGATCGTATTTTATATCCTCAAATGCGCTGGAGCCGTTCTCATCCCAAAGAACGAGTAAGTTGGGATACAGCGCTAGATCGCGCTGCTAGTGTTTTTAAATCAATTATTAAAAAACATGGTCCTGATAGTGTAGGGTTTTACGTCTCAGGACAGTGCCTCACTGAGGAGTATTACATTGCTAATAAACTTGTAAAGGGTTTTCTGGGTACTAATAATATAGATACTAATTCGCGACTCTGCATGAGTTCTGCCGTGGTTGGTTATAAAAAGACCTTTGGAGAAGATTCTGTACCTATTTCTTATGCAGATATAGAACTTGCCGATTGCTTTTTAATTGCTGGTGCAAACCCTGCCTGGTGCCATCCTATATTATTCCGAAGGCTTGAAGAACATAAGGAGAAAAATCCAGATGTCAAAATCATAGTAATAGACCCGCGTAAAACAGATACTGCAAATTATGCAGATATTCATCTTCAGCTTATACCCGGGACAGATATTTACCTGTTTAATGCTATAGGGCGGTGCCTTTTAGAACGCGGATTAATAGATAATAAATTTATAAAAGAACATACTGAAAATTTTCAGCGTTATAAAGAACAAATAGGAGCTACAACAATAAAGCAGGCGGCAAAAATTTGTGGCCTTTCAGAACGTGATATTCGTAAGGCAGCAGATATGATAGGCTTGTCTAAAGGGTTTATTAGCATGTGGGCTATGGGCTTAAATCAAAGCGTTATAGGGACTAATAAAAATTTCGCTTTGCTTAATCTTTCTCTTATTACAGGTCAGGTAGGTAAGCCGGGGTGCGGCCCTTTTTCACTTACCGGCCAGCCTAATGCTATGGGGGGGCGTGAAGTAGGAGGTATGGCAAATTTGCTCGCCGTACATAAAGATCTTGAAAACCCGCAGCATAGAGAAGAAGTCGCTCAATTTTGGGGAGTAAATGAGATTTCGGGTGCTCCGGGTTACACGGCGACAGCTATGTTTGAGGCACTAGAAAAAGGAGATCTTAAAGCAATATGGATTATTTGTACAAATCCTTCGGTGAGTTTGCCTAATTCTAACAGCATAGAAAAAGCACTGAAAAGTGCAAAATTTGTTGTGGTTCAGGATATTTCTAATAGATCAGACAGTGTAGAATACGCAGATCTTGTACTGCCTGCCGCAGGCTGGCTGGAGAAAGACGGTACAATGACCAATTCTGAAAGAAGAATCGCTTATTTGCCCAAAGCAATAAATCCTCCCGGTGAAGCAAGACCTGATGTTGAGATTCTATGTGATTTTGCGCAGCGTATGGGTTTTAGAGGTTTTAATTATAATAATACTGAAGAAATTTATCAGGAGTACTGCTCAATGACAAAAGGCACAAATGTAGATGTTTCCTATCTTAGTCATGACCGGCTTAAAAATGAAGGAACTTTTCAGTGGCCCGTAAATGAATACAGGCATACAGGTACTTCCAGACTTTTTGAAGATAAACAGTTTTATACACCTACAAAAAAAGCGATTTTCAACGTTCCTTACATTGTGTATAATACTTCAATACAACCAGATGCAGATTTCCCACTTATATTAACTACGGGGAGAGTGCGCGATCAATGGCATACAATGACTAAGACGGGTAAAGTTTCCCGCCTTAAAACACATTATTCAAAACCGGTTCTTGAGATTAATCCTGTAGATGCATTTTTATATGGCGTTAAAGATGGAAATGTTGTCGAAATAAAAAGCGAAAATGGTCTCGTAAGATTACGGGCAAATGTTACCGAAAATATACGTAAAGGTGTCGTTTTTCTGCCTATGCACTGGGGAAAACAGCTTCAAAGCACCTTAAATCGCACAAACAATCTTACTAATACGCAAATCGATCCACAGTCTAAACAGCCGGATTTTAAATTCACTGCGGTTAGTGTTGCTAAATATATCAAACCTGTTGAAAAAATAATTATAGTAGGAGCGGGCGCAGCTGCTTTTCGCTTTATTCAAAATTACAGGGAGAATAATAAAAAGGATGAGATTCATGTTTTTTCAAAAGAGCCAGATCCTTTTTATAACCGCGTTTTATTACCAGAATATGTTACAGAAGAACTGTCATGGGAGCAATTATTAAAGATTAAAGAAAAAGAACTTACTCGTCTTAATATTCAGATTCATGGGAATAACCTTATTAAGGAAATAGACCGAAAAAATAACTGCGTGACAGATGCTAACGGCTTTCATCATCGCTATGATAGACTTATACTTGCCACAGGAAGCAGACCATTTATCCCTAAAGAAGCCCAATTAAAATTACCGGGTCGTTTTACTTTACGCAATAAAAATGATGCTGACAGATTTAAGCAGCATCTTGAAAGTATTAACCTGCCTACAGAAGATAAGCATGTAGTTATTGTTGGTGGTGGCTTATTAGGACTTGAACTTGCAGCCGCACTAAAGCATAAAAATGTAAAAATTACAATAGTCCAGCGTTCATCAAGTTTAATGGAGCGTCAACTAGACAAAATTTCAAGCAAACTTCTGGCCCTTGATGTTCAGGAAAGAGGTATACAAATTTATTTTGATAATGAGGTGAGTACCGTTTTTGATGAAGAAGATGGTGATGGTATAAATATAACGCTGCGCAGCGGGAAAATGATTAATGCTCACGCGATTGTATATGCTATAGGAACGCGTCCCAATATAGAAATAGGAAAAGGAGCAGGTTTAACCTGTGCCAGAGGTATAAAAGTAAATCGGCATATGCAGACATCTGATCAGAATATTTTTGCAATTGGAGAAATTGCAGAATATAAAGACAAGCTTTTCGGCATCACGTCAGCTGCAGAAGAGCAGGCAAATGTTCTGGTAAATTATATAGCTGGTGATATAAGCAGTTGGTATGACGGCTCAGTACTTATGAATATCTTAAAGTTTAATGATCTTAATCTGTGTAGCATTGGTGAATTAAACGTACCTGAAAATGATGATAGTTATGAAGAAATCATTTTTACAGATGTAAGCAAGAGATATTACAAAAAGTGTATTATTAAAGACGACCTTCTAGTTGGTGCTGTTTTAATGGGTGATAAAAATGAGTTTGCCGAATTTAAAATGCTTATAGAAAGCAAAATTGAATTAGCAGATAAACGGGATGAATTACTCAGGGGAGCATCTACAAATAAGCCTGTAATAGGTAAGCTGGTATGTTCTTGTAG
>JBALXG010000151.1:0-6736 GCA_036961055.1 Leeuwenhoekiella sp.
CCAGAGAGTGCGCTGGAGCGAACAAATAAAAAATTCATCAAGCGTTTTCAATTTATTGAGGAAAAAGCAAAAGAAAATAATAAATCTTTGCAGGATATGACACTCGCAGAAATGGACGTATTCTGGGAAGAAGCAAAAAAATTATAAGAAAGAATTTACTATGATAAAATCCCTAATTACTACCTCAATAATAGCTTTTTTCGCCCTAAAATCGGTTGCACAGGACAAAAATCAGAAAGTTTTAACCACCGCAGATTATGAGCATGCCACTCAGTTTTTGAGAAATACAGCCAATAATTTGGTCTATAAAGCTGATATTAGACCGGTTTGGCTGGATAATGGAAGCTTTTGGTACGAAAATAAAATAGCCACGGGTGAGGAATATGTTTTGGTTAATCCTTCCCGAAAATCTAAAAAAACTTTTGCTACCAGAGCAGAACTTTTGGCTCAAATTCCGCAAAAGGAAAATGAAACCAGTCGTCCTTCTTACTTTGAAATTCTTTCGCCAGACGGCAATAAGTCGGCTTTTATAAGAGATTATAATCTGTGGGTGCGCGATGTAAAAACCGGCGTAGAAACTCAATTAACTACAGATGGTGTTAAAAATAACGGTTATGCGACAGACAATGCCGGCTGGAAACACAGTGACCGCGCTATTTTATTATGGTCACCAGATTCAAAAAAGATAGCGACATTTCAACAGGATCAGCGAAGTGTGAGCGACATGTATCTTGTGCAGACAGGAGTGGGCGCTCCGGTTTTAAAAACATGGAAATATCCTATTCCTGAAGATGAAGATATTATACGCATTGAGCGCGTGATAATTGATGTTGCAAATCAAAAAGTTATTCGGTTGCAAATGCCGCCAGATGCACGTCGCGGAACGTTATGTGATGATATTTCCTGCTCTGGTTCTTTTGATGATAATGAGTGGAATGATGATGCGACAAAGCTTGCTTTTGTTTCTACTTCGCGAGATCACAAAGAAGAGAAAATGCGTATTGCAGATGCTGAAACAGGTGTGGTAAAAGATATTTTTGAGGAGAAAGTTGCCACGCAATATGAGTCGGGACAGGGAACAATAAACTGGCATTATTTACCAAAGTCAAACGAAATTATCTGGTATTCTGAAAGGGATGACTGGGGACATTTATATTTATATGATGGGACTACCGGCCAACTTAAAAACCAGATCACAACAGGAGATTTTGTGGTTACCAGTTTAAAAAAGGTTGATGAAAAGAATAGAGTTTTATATTTTATGGCAAATGGAAAGGAAGAAGGAGAAGATCCTTATTTCAGTCATTTTTATAGAATAGATTTTGATGGTAAAAACCTTAAATCTCTTACTCCGGAAACTGGAAATCACTCGGTTTCACTTTCGCCGGAAGGCAACTATTTTGTAGATAGTTTTTCTCAGCCAGATATAGCGCCAGTTTCTGTACTCAGAGATACAAAAGGTAAGCTGGTTTTAAACCTTGAAAAAGCTGATATTTCTGCATTGACCGCAACCGGATGGCAACCGCCAAAACCAGTTACCGTAAAATCGGCTAGTGGTAAATGGGATTTACACGGGCTTATGTTTACACCTACAAATCTGGATAAAAAGGCCAAATATCCCGTTATTAACTACATTTATCCGGGTCCGCAAGGTGGTGGCGTGGGCAGCAGATCATTTAGCGCGGCGCGAGGTGATCATCAGGCGCTGGCAGAATTAGGTTTTGTCGTGGTGGTTATAGATGGTACGTGTAATCCAGGCCGGTCAAAATCCTTTCATGACTCGTGTTATGGTAACATGGCAGATAATACACTTGAAGACCAGATTTCAGGAATAAAACAACTTGCAAAACAATATTCTTATCTTGATCTTGATCGAGTAGGGGTTTGGGGACATTCTGGTGGCGGTTATGCGACAGCTGCTGCGATGTTTAGATACCCAGATTTTTATAAAGTTGGTATTTCAGAATCAGGTAATCATGATAATCGCAATTACGAAGATGATTGGGGCGAGCGTTATATAGGATTACTTACTCAGGATGCTATAGGAAAATCAAATTATGAAGATCAGGCTAACCAGAATTTCGCAGCAAATTTAAAAGGAAAATTAATGCTCGCTCATGGCGGGATGGATGATAATGTGCCACCATATAATACTTATCTTGTAATAGACGCATTGATCAAGGCAAATAAGGATTTTGATTTAGTGATTTTCCCCAATTCCAGACACGGTTATGGCAGTGATAGTGATTATATGATGCGACGCAGATGGGATTATTTTGTCGAAAATTTAATGGGAGCAGAGCATCCTAAAGAATTTGTAATAGAGTGATGTGCTCAAACTAGTTTGATAGGAAACGTTCACGATATATTTAGAAAAGACTATATATGGGTTTTTAAAAAAGACTGTTTCTAAAATCTGCTCAAAGCACTCAAAAATCGACCTAAAACCTTTATTTTTAGACATGGAACCAAAAATAATAACGATTCCGGAGAAAAAACTGGTGGGAATGTATGTAAAAACCTCCATTTCCTATGATGAAACCGCAGCTTTATGGCAAAATTTTATGGCTCGTCATAAAGAAATTAAAAATATAACAGAACCGGGATTTTATTCAATGCAGATTTATCCTGATGATTTTAATGTTGATGATTTTACTGAAGACACCGAATTTGAAAGGTGGGCTGCTGTAGAAGTAAATGATTTTGATAATATTCCTGAAGGAATGTCTAAAAGATTATTGGCAGGTGGTTTATATGCTATATTTACACATGTAGGTCCAGTTAAGACATTTGTCACTACATCAAATTACATCTATGGAACCTGGCTGCCAAAATCAAAATATAAATTAGACAAAAGAGCTCATTTTGAAAGATTGGGAGAAAAATATTACGGTCCTGATCATCCTGAATCTGAAGAAGAAATTTGGTTACCTTTAGTAGAAAAATAAAATAAACTTAATTATTATATGAAATATTACCTTTTACTTTTGACCTTTATTGGGGTTTTATTCACCTCAAATGCGCAATCGTTTGATTTACAGTTTGACCATACAGCGCTTTCTGTTTCAGATCTTGATAAAAGCGCGGCATTTTATCATGACATACTCCAACTGCATGAGATACCTACTCCAGCATCAAATCCCACTTTAAGATGGTTTGATCTGGGAAATAATCACCAGTTACATCTCATAAAATCAGATGCAAAAAGCATTGAAAAAACACCAAAAGCACTCCATTTTTCGGTTCATTTAGCCGATATTGATGCTTTTGTGGCATATTTAGATAAAAATAAAGTAGATTATATCAACTGGTTGGGTGATAGTAAAGAGACAAGTTTAAGACCTGATGGGGTAAGGCAAATCTACGTTCAGGATCCTGATGGTTACTGGATTGAGATAAATGACGCTTCGTATCTGTCTGACCAAAAATAGTTGAAGTTATATTTAATTTCTTTAACTTTTGGATACTATAAGTAATATTATTATCACTATCTATAATAATATCAGTACCTTTACGTTCATGATATAGCTAAATACCACTTTTTTGACTTTAGCTATTATGCAGCTCATTTTACCCAACATCCTTCATGAATTTTACAAACCCCTTAATCTACGGAGTGCCATGCTTCTTAGGTTTAATTTTAGTCGAACTTACATATAGTAAGCATAGTGAGCGCAAAGATCTTTACAAGTGGAAGGATCTCAGTGCAAGTCTGATTATGGGTATTGGTTCATCCCTTATAGCTCCATTGGTGAAGACCATAACTGTAATTTTGCTTTTTAATTTTATCTATGAAATTTTCAACCCTTTAGTTGATGGTATTCGCACAAATATAATGGGATGGAATTCTTTTGGATACGCCTGGTATGTTTGGATTTTATGTCAATTAGCAGATGATTTTTCCTATTACTGGTTTCACAGACAGAATCATATGGTACGGTTTTTATGGGCGGCTCATATAGTACACCACTCCTCAGATAATTTTAATTTAGGCACAGCGGTAAGAAATGGTTGGTTTACGATTTTTTATAAACCGTTATTCTATATGTGGATTGTCGCGATAGGTTTTCCGCCAGAAATGCTCGTGGTTTGTCTGGGTATTGAGGCTTTGTGGCAGTTTCAGTTGCATTCTCAATACGTGCCAAAACTGGGTATAATTGACTACGTCTTTAATACGCACACCATGCACCAGGTACATCACGCGAGAAATCTGGAATATATGGATAAAAATCACGGTGGTTTTTTAAACACATTTGATAGAATTTTTGGAACTTTTAAAGAATTTGATGAAGAAGTAGATATTGAATTTGGGGTTACTCATGCTCCAGACTCTTACAATCCGCTTACAATTCTTACTCATGAATACAAAGATATCTGGGCAGACACAAAGAAGTCTTGCAAACTTAAAGATAAGTTTATGTATATCTTTGGCCCTCCTGGCTGGAGCCATGACGGAAGCACTTTAACGATCAAGCAGCAGCGCAGATTATTGAAACAGGAAGCACAGCAATTAGAATTGGAAGCACAGCAATTAGAATTAGAATTTGCAGATTAGTTCAAGTTCTGTTTTTAGTATTTATTATTCCCACCTATTTAACAACTTCAACGGAAGAATTAATCAAGATCTTTTCTGGGATGAAATTTATGCATGATCTCGGCCAGATGTGATCTGTCTACATGCATATAAATTTCTGTAGTAGTAATACTTTCGTGACCCAGCATTTGTTGAATCGCTCTAAGATCTGCGCCATTTTGTAAAAGGTGCGTAGCAAAAGAATGCCTAAATGTATGCGGACTTACAGTTTTAGTTATGCCCGCTTTTTTTGTAAGATTTTTAATAATTGTAAAAATCATAGCACGTGTTAGCCTGGCGCCACGCCGGTTTAAAAAGAGAATGTCCAGAAATTCAGGTTTTACATTTTGGTGAACACGCATTTCATTTTTATAAATTGTAATATATTTTTGAGTGAGCGGTGCAATAGGAACAAATCTTTGTTTATCACCCTTTCCTGTAGCTAGAATATAACCTTCTTTAAAAAATAAGTCAGATAATTTTAGATCCAGAAGTTCTGAAACGCGTAAACCACAGCCATATAAAGTCTCAAGCATCGCACGATTGCGCTCACCCTGAGGCGTGCTAAGATCAATAGAGGCGATTATAGCATCTATTTCGGTTTCAGATAAAGTATCAGGAAGTTTTCTACCTATTTTAGGTGATTCTATTAAATCAACAGGGTTAGTTTCTCTGTAATCTTCAAAAACGAGATAATTAAAAAAACCTTTTAGTCCAGAAATTAATCTCGCCTGCGATCTGGCATTAATTTTTTTTGCAGTTTCATAAATGAATTGCTGCAGGGTTAAATGTTCAATATTTATAGGCGAAGAATTAATATCATTACTCGCAAGCCATGCTATTAATTTGTTGAGATCCAGCATATAATTAGTGATAGAGTTCTCTGCAAGACCTCTTTCAAGTTTTAAATAATGCTTATAATCTGTAAGTGCTTGATGCCATTTCACGATATAAATGTAACGATAATTAAGAATAGTTTAGTAATTATTTAGGTTTTCATTATTACGGGGGGCAATCTTTTGATACTAGTTTTGTCCCAAATTCAAAAAATAAATTTATGAAAAATCTTATTGCATTAACTACCGTAATGGTATTGGGAACTGGAGCACTTATGGCTCAGGATTATACAAGTAATAATAACGATTCAGGCTTAACTGATAAAGGTATTGAATATGGAGTAAAAGCAGGGGTGAACTTTGCGAGCGTTACAGGAAATGATATTAAAGATCCAGATTCGAGAACGAGTTTTAATGCCGGTATTTTTGCCGAAATTCCGCTATCTGATGCATTTTCTGTTCAACCAGAGGTTTATTATTCTGGGCAAGGTTATGATATAAAAGAAATTAATCAGGCTAATGAATTTGATACAAGTGATAATATTGAATATCAATTAGATTATATTAATGTTCCCCTTCTTGCTAAATTTTATATAGTAGATGGTTTAAGCGTTCAGGCAGGACCTTCATTTAATTTTAAAGTAAATGAAGAAATTGATTACCATCCTAATGCAGATTCAGGAGATATTGATCTTGATAGAGCAAAGGATTTTGAACTTGGTGGAGCTGCCGGTATAGCTTACAAATTCTATGGAGGCTTTTTTGTAGAAGGTAGGTACAACTACGGTTTTACTAACCTATTTGAAAATAGAGATATTCATAACTCTACATTTCAGGCAGGATTAGGATTTACTTTCTAAATAACAAATAATAACATTTTGCTAAAAGCGCCCTTTTTAAGGGTGCTTTTTTCTTTTGTCATTTTTTTTTAATAAATATGCTTTCTCATGAAATATTTAAATTTTGCTTTAATTATTATTTCTTATTTTAATAATATATTAATTATGATGATAATTAAAAATGAAATTTTCGCAAAAAACTTTTCTAACGATTGTATTATTTTTAAGTATAATTTTTCATTTATCTGCACAGGAAAGCAAGAGTAAGCCAGAGAATTCAGAAATTGATACTTTGCAAGAAAGTCGGTGGGATTTAGGGTTAACAACAAATTATGTCTTTAGTGAAAATTTTAAAGTTCAGCCAGATTTATTTTATGCTAACGTAGGAGATGCTAGCATTTTAAATGTTCCTTTTTTTTTAAAAATTCCTATAGGCGATTCTAATTTTAGTATTGTGGGTGGACCACAGACTAATTTTTTTATAGATG
>JBALXG010000152.1:0-6730 GCA_036961055.1 Leeuwenhoekiella sp.
TAAATTGAATCTTAAACGATCTCTTTTCTCAAATTAGGAAATGGTCTGTAAGCATAATATTGCAGCACTTCTTCTATAGCTAATTTAAGCGCTATATTCACCGGCACAATTATGTTACCCAGGTGAAAATCTATTTGATTTAACTGCATGTAATATTCAGTAAAAATGGGTACAGACATTCCTTCTTTAATTGCAGCATTAGTAGCATCGTACTTTTCGGTCTGACCTTCTTTAATGATCTTGCAGGTGGCTAGTCTTAGTTTCCCATATTTATCTGTATTGGCGGCAAAGCCAAACAAACGGCAAATTAATCCGCGATATTTGTAATCGCTGCAACGCCCTTTATCTACAATAGATAATGGTTTGTAGATGGCACAAGTTAAAGATTGTGATGCGTTGAGCGTATCCAGCATTTTTTCGGCCTCACCAGTTAAAAAGAGGTGAAAAGCCCAGGGTAAAAATTCTAAAGGAGAAGCTTCTATATCTGGGTGTGTACAGCATTTCCCGCAACCAGAAACACAACCAAGACCTGATGATTTTTCAAACTGAGCGCTTTCCTGCTCTAATTGATAAAAAAGACTTTCTACCAATTGTACCTTTCGCTCTATAGACAATTTTTTTTGTGAAGGTAGACTTAATAAAGCCTGGCAGTTAGATTACTTAAGGAAAAGAATAATAAAAAATCTAGTGAAAATTACTTTAAAAATAAGGGTAAATTAAAGTGTCATCATCCAGCGATTATGTAGGCGGCGGAATTTTTTCAGTTCTGTACGCAGTAGTTGAACGAATTCGCGGCCATTGCTTTCTGCGCGTTCCAGACGTTCACAAGTAAGATACAGGCGGTTTGTAAGATTATGTACAGACTGGGCATATTTTAAGCGATCATCCTGAAAAACCTCATTTTCGGCTTTAATTATTTCAGGAGCCAGAGAGTCAGAATGGCGTATCATATCGCCCGTAAAATAAATAGAAGGATGCTCATTACCATCATCTTGCAACGCAGAAAAATCATAACCCATATAATGAGAAATGCTTCTTGAGAGGTTTATAATCTCAATTGCTTTATTGTAAAGCCTTATATTTCTGGGTTCTGCGTTCATAATTAATTTCACATCAAAAATAGCAGATAAATTAATTGGTTGTCTTTAGGAAGTTAAGTTTAATGTTATATTTACTTTAATAATTAAGGCTTTAACATTAATTATCTTTAAAATGAGAATAGATCCCTTAAACTGGCAAATCTTGCAGCTCTTACAAAAGAATGCACGCATAACAAATGCCGAAATAAGCAGGAAAGTAGGTATAAGTTCGCCAGCTGTTGCAGAGCGTATAAGAAAAATGGAAGATTCGGGTGTTTTAATTGGCTACAAAGCAGAGGTTTCCCACTTTCACGCAGGACATCAGTTAAAAGCTATTATTACCTTACGCGCTTTTATGGGGCGATTAAAGCCATTTCTTGAAAAGGTAAAAGATTTTTCTGAAGTGCTCAATTGCTACCGTATTACGGGCAATGAAAATATTATAATGGAAGTAGTTTTATTTGACCAGTTTCACCTTGAAGAATTCATTGATAAACTTATCACCTACGGCGAAACAAAAACACACATTGTTCTTTCGACAGTTATAGAAAATGCGCCTATAAGTACGCAAAGAAGCAGTAAAGGTGTAAAGTCTTAGAGAGTGATAAGATACCAGACGCTAAAGGCTACAAGTAGCGCAATACTTATCCAGCTTAATATGCGCAATGGTTTTTTTGGTCTGGCTTCTTCCGGAACTGCAGAACTCGTCATTACGAGATAATTTGCGATCGCGAAAAATGGTGCGGTAAGAAATGAAAGGATAGTCGCGATCTGCACAAGTTGCCCCATCTCACTGGTAAGAAATACTAGAATACTGCAGGTACCCACGATTAGAATAATTATCCAAAGGGTATAACTGTGCTTCAGCGTTTTGCCCGTTAAAAGCTCTGTAGTTTTAGCCATTGAGCGGGGAGAAGCGTCAAGTGTTGTAAGTGTGGTGCTAAACATAGTTGTAAATGCAGCAATACCTATAATTACAAAAGCCCATTCACCCAGATGTGAGGTGTACATATCTATAAGCTGTTTTGCAAATGCGGTTCCTGAGCTGCTAAAGGTTGTTCCCGTATTAAACATTACCAGTGCGCCCAGACTTATAAAACAAATGCCAACTATTATTGTTCCCAGATAACCAATATTAAAATCAAATAAGGCGGCTTTTACATTCATGTCACCTTCTTTTGCTTTTTCTAGTGACCAGAGTGAGTGCCAGATTGATATATCGAGAGGTGCTGGCATCCAGCCCATAAAAGCGATTAGAAATGCAATACCCAGTTTATCTTTTGGGATTACCTGCTCAAGAGAAACAGGATTTGTCTTGTCAAAAAAAGCGATGGCAACAGCGATTAATGTACTTATGGTAAGTGTTACAATAATCACTTTCATCAACTTATCAAGAATTTTATAATTACCCAGAATAAGAATACCGGCACATAAAAGTGTTATAATTATGCTCCACGCTACGATATCTATATTAATGCCAAATAAATATGTGGCAATACCGGCGGTTACGATGGTTACAGCTGTTTGTATGGTAAACATTGTAAGCAGCGTCATTATAAAATAACAAATGAGAACTCCTTTTCCCAGGCGTTTATAACCGGCTAAAAGGCTTTCACCCGTCGCTGCAGCATAACGCGGCCCAAATTGAAAAAACGGATATTTAATAAGGTGAATAAATAATAGCGCCCAGACAAGGCCCATACCAAAATCTGCACCAGCTCGTGTAGACTGTACTAAGTGTGAGACACCTATCGCTGCTCCTGCAAAAAGTAGCCCGGGACCCAGTTTTTTCAAACTAAATGTAGCCATATATTTATTGATTCTTCTCGATAAGATCTGCTAATAGCCGGCGCGCTCTAAGTAGTTTTACTTTTACATTGTTTATAGGCTCATCAAGACTTTCGGCCATTTCTTTATAGCTCATCTCCTGAAAGTAACGCAAATTGATCATTTCCTGATAATGGGGCTTTAATTTTTTTACATATAAAAGAAGCTGATCCAGATTTTGCTTTTTTATCAGCGCATCTTCCGGGGTGAGGTTTTCATCAATTACCCTACTCAGTTTTTCTTCTTTATTTTTAGTCTGGCTTTTTAGCAATGTATTTTTCTTTCGCAGAAGATCTATATGCAGATTTTTTGAAATGGTAATAAGCCACGTATTAAATTTATATGTACTGTTATAAGTTTCCAGACTACCAAAAGCTTTTGAGAACGTCTGGATGGTTATTTCTTCAGCCTCATACTCATCTTTAGTACGTTTAAGCTGAAAATTATAAACCTGTGCCCAAAAAGTGTTTAATAGAAAATTGTAGGCGCTTTGTTTACCATTAAGGGCATCTTCTATGTTTTGCTTAAGATTAGTGGGATCTATTTCCAACGCTTAGGTTTTGAAAGTGTATTAGTAATAAAAACACTTAATTGGAAAATTAGAAGAAAAATTTCAATTAAAGGAAACCAAACCAATAAATCACTTTCTTTTAATTTTGAGCTTGCGCCTTTCAGTACACTAAAAACTACCAAATAACGCAATAACATTATTGCTGTAATTATCTGCCATTTATACCCTAAAATCAGCAATAAAGCGGCCATAAATAGAAATAATAGCTGACTGGCATAAAACAGTCCCAGTTGTAGTTTATGCTTCATCTTATAATGCGCAGCGACCGAAGTATGGCGGCGTTTTTGGGTAAACCAACTCTTCCATGTTAATTTAGGACTGGAGTACGTAAAAGCTGAAGGTTCAAAACAAACAGCAGTATTGAGTGCCGTTGCAGCGCTATTTATAAATAGGTCGTCATCACCCGAAGCAATTTTAATATGCTCCATAAAACCCCGATTGTTGTAAAAGGTTTTTGATGTATAAGCGAGATTGCGCCCCACACCCATATATGGATTTTTGCGTAAAGCATATGAAAAATACTGTAACGCGGTAATTAAAGTCTCGTACCTTATAATTTTATTAAGCCATGAATTTTTAATTTTAAAATAAGCGCCATAGCCCAGTATGATAGATTTTTGATCATTAAAATGTTTGGCCATATTGCTTATCCACGATGTTGAGGTAGGCGCGCAGTCTGCATCGGTAAAAAGAAGATGTTCGTATTTTGCTCTTTTAATTCCTAAAGTGAGCGCATATTTTTTGCTACCCCAAAAATTTTCGTTTCCCTCAACATTAACCACTTTAATAGTAGCATAGTTTTGAGCGAAACCTTCCATTATAGGAAGTGTCTCATCTGTAGAATTATCATTAATAAGGACCAGTTCAAAATCTGGATATTCCTGCGAAAGTAAAAGAGGAATATTTTTAGCAAGATTTTCAGCTTCATTTTTGGCACAAATAATCACCGAAACAGGCTTAAAATCGACATTATTTAGTCGGTTTTCCGGTCGATTTTTTAAAAAGCTAAATTTTGAGAGATACAGATAATAGCCGCAATTTACCGCAGTTATAAATATAAAAACAGCAAACAAAAATAGGTAGAGTTCTGCCAATCGTTAAAGCTATTAAGTAGGTGTAGTTTTGGGGAGATAATTAAGCTCTAGTATCGCAGTCGCCTACCTCAGAAGGCAATTTACCGCACATACCACAAGGCTCACCGCCTTTGTTTAAATATGGACTTTGGCTGGCGCACGTTCCGGCAAATTTACCGTCTTTTTTAGCCCAGATTTTAATAGCAATTCCTGCAACAGAAAGTGCTAAAAGTACAAGTGTAATAAGTAATAGTTTCATAGTAAAAATTTACCCTGCAAAGATACATATAACAAAGTTTTAGCCCAAGAGAAATGTAATAATAGAATTTGCTTTAACGCTTGTTACGACTGATTATTAATAATTTAACGTAAGATTATTATTGTAAAATAGTGAGAAATTAACAAAATAGATACTTTTAACAATTCAAATTTGAAATCATGAAAAAGTATAGAATAATACCATTTACAATAGTTCTTTTAGGAGCTTTAGCATTTACATCATGTAAGAATGATAAAAAAGAAGTTGTAGAAAATGAGCCCATGGAAACTGTAGATGAAAGCGCAATGGCCGAAAGAGCAGACAGAGATGCAAAATTAGCTGCAGATGAAGCTCGTGTGACAAATGAATCTTCTAGTATTGCTGCAAAAGCAGTGGCTTCAGAAAGTTTAACTACACTGGTGACCGCTCTTAAGGCTGCAGGTCTGGATTCGCTGTTAACTAAAGAGGGAAGCTATACTGTGCTTGCACCTTCTAATAATGCTTTTGAAAAATTACCTGAAGGAACAGTTGAAAATTTATTAAAACCAGAAAATAAAGATCAGTTAAAAGCGGTTTTACAATATCATGTAATTCCTGGTAAAATTACATCAGACAGACTTGCGACTGCTATAAAAGGAAACGGCGGAAAATACACTTTTAAAAATAGTGAAGGAGATGATCTTACCGCTATGATGGATGGTGACCAGATTGTTATTAAAGATGGGAGGGGTAAAAAAGCGCACATCGTACAAGGTAATATAGAAGCTTCTAATGGAATCGTTTATATTATTGACGAAGTAATTATGGCTAAAAAATAAGTTGAAAACTTAAATATTATTGAAAAACCCGCTTCAGCTGAAGCGGGTTTTTTTATGTAAAAAGTCGGTTTTTAGGTATAAAAAGCCGATTTTTAAGTGATAATATTGACTTCAGTCTGAAGCGTAATTCCAAATTTTTCAAAAACAGCATCCTTAATTTTCATCGCCAGATCCCAAATATCTTGTCCGGTTGCATTGCCGTAATTTACGAGCACTAGCGCCTGTTTATCATGTACTCCGGCATCACCAAAACGTTTTCCCTTAAAACCCGCTTGCTCAATTAACCATCCTGCCGGAATTTTTACCGTATTAGCATCAACGGTATAAAACGGGACTGTAGGATTTTTAGCCTGTAAAGCGGAAAATTGAGCCTGATGAACTACCGGATTTTTAAAAAAGCTTCCGCTATTGCCTATTTCCTGTGGATCTGGTAATTTTTGTTCCCTGATAAATATAACCACATCAGAAACATCCTGAATAGTAGGATTTAAGATATTACGCAAAGCGAGTACTTCTTTAATCGCCCCGTAAGAAGTGTTGACCTGATAGTTTTTTCGCTTCAGCTTAAAAGTAACAGATGTAATAACGTATTTTTCCTTAGCTTCATTTTTAAAAACAGAATCACGGTAACCAAAATTACAATCGGCTAGCGAAAGTGATTTTTCTTCCAGCGTTAAGCGATCTATAACTTTACATTTTTCAAAAACATCTTTAAGCTCGACTCCGTAAGCCCCAATATTCTGTACAGGTGCAGTACCTGAATTTCCTGGAATTAAAGAGAGATTTTCTACCCCACCATAATTATTTAAAACACAGTATAAAACAAACTTATGCCAGTTCTCACCCGCGGCAACACGCACAAATACAAAATCGTCTTTTTCAGCTGTAACCTCAATTCCTTTAAGATTAATATGAATTACTAATGAATCTATATTAGTTTTAAGCAGCATATTACTTCCGCCACCCAGAATAAGTTTCTCTTTAAAATCTGTAATGGCAAGCGCTTTTTTTAATTCATCTTCTGAATTTACAGATACAAAATGCCCTGCCTTTGCATTTATACCAAAGGTGTTAAAAGGTTTAAGCGAAATGTTTTTCTGAAT
>JBALXG010000153.1:0-6700 GCA_036961055.1 Leeuwenhoekiella sp.
TTCGCCACAATTTACAAGCAGAAAGTGCAGATTTTATGCTGAAACCTGAGTTTTTAAATGGAATTTCAAAACTGAAAAAATACAACTTAACCTATGATATTGTCATTCATGCTGAACAATTAGAATCTGCTCTGAAAATGGTAAAAATGTTTCCTGAACAATCTTTTGTTTTAGATCACGCGGCAAAACCGAATATTTCTGAAAATCGAATTGAGCTTTGGAAAACAAATCTTAAAAAACTCGCTGATTGCCAAAATGTGTATTGCAAAGTGTCTGGTTTAGTTACAGAAGCTAACTGGAATACCTGGGTTTTTGCTGATTTTAAGCCGATTTTAGAAGTTATTTTCGAGGTTTTTGGAGTAAAAAGGCTACTTTTTGGTTCAGACTGGCCGGTTTGCCTTTTAGCTGCAGATTATGACCAGGTGACTTCAATTATCGCAAATTATACAAATTCAAAATCCGTAGCCGAAAAACAGGGCCTTTGGAAAGATAATACTGCTAACTTTTATAATATTTCGTCATAAATGACAATCAAACTAAATTATCTTTTGCTTTTAATCCTGATTATCCTGAGCGTTAATCAGCATAAACTTTTGGCGCAAAATTCAGCAACAGATTATAAAAATACGCTTTGGTACACATCTCCTGCCAAAGACTGGGATAACGCTTTACCGGTAGGAAATGGCAGACTGGGAGCCATGGTTTTTGGAGATCCTGTGCATGAACGCATACAGCTTAATGAAGACAGCATGTGGCCCGGCGGACCAGAATGGGGAAATTCTAAAGGCAATCCACAAGACCTTGCAGAAATACGAGAATTTATAAATTCCGGTCAGGTTCATCTCGCAGATAGTCTCATTGTAGAACGGTTTTCGCACAAAGGTGTGACGCTTTCACACCAGACAATGGGAGATTTGTTTATCAATTATGAGAATGATTCAGTAAGTGATTATAAGAGAAGTCTGGATCTAGAAAATGCAGTAACTACTACTATTTTTACTAAAAACGGCTATCAGGTTACGCAGCAGGTTTTTGCTTCGGCACCAGATGATGTACTCGTTGTTCATATAGAAACCACAAATCCCGCAGGAATTGATTTTGACCTTAATTTAAGCAGGCCAAAAGACCATGACCACCCAACAGTAAATGTTTTAGCTAAAAACCAAAACACTTTAACAATGCGCGGAATGGTTACGCAATACGGCGGAGCTATAGATTCTAAACCCGTTGTTATAGATCACGGCGTTTCATTTGAAACCATTCTTAAAAGCGAGGCAAAATCTGGTAAAATCACAGCTTTAGATAATACTTTAAAGTTTGAGAAAGCAAATCAAATAACGCTCTATATTGTCTGCAGGACCTCGTTTTATCATGACAATTTTCAAAAAAATAATGAGGAAACACTTGCAAAAATTTCCGGTAAAACCTATCAGGAAATCCTAAAAAGTCATGAAGCAGATTATCAAAAACTTTATAACAGAACAACATTAGATCTGGGTCATCATGAACTCGATTCTATTGCTACAGATCTACGTTTACAACGCGTAAAAGATGGCGATGAAGATCTTGATCTTGTGGCAAAATTGTTTGAATACGGTAGATATTTATTGATTTCAAGTTCGCGTCCCGGTACTAATCCTGCTAATTTACAAGGAATCTGGAATGAACATATAGAAGCTCCCTGGAATGCCGATTATCATCTCAATATTAATTTACAGATGAATTACTGGCCGGCCGGTGTGGCAAATTTAAGTGAATTGCAGGAGCCTCTTTTTGACTTTACAGACAGGCTAATTGAGCGCGGTAAAATTCTCGCACGGGAGCAATATGGGATGCAGGGCGCTGTTATACATCATACAACAGATCTTTGGGCAGCCCCCTGGATGCAGGCAGAAACAGCATATTGGGGTTCATGGATTCATGGCGGTGGCTGGCTGGCACAACATTACTGGGAACATTTTCGCTTTACACAAGACACAACATTTTTAAAAGAACGAGCGTATCCCGCTTTAAAGGCCTTTACTGAATTTTATGCAGACTGGCTCACTGAAAATCCAGAGGATCATACATTGATTTCAAGTCCGGAAACTTCACCCGAAAATTCATATATCGCCGCAGATGGCAAACCTGCAGCAGTGACGCGAGGTAATGCAATGGGTCAACAAATTATTGCTGAAGTTTTTGATAATACCCTTGCTGCGGCAGATATTTTGGGTATTTCAGACGATTTTACAAATGAAATCAAACAAAAACGATCAAAGTTACATTCGGGATTAAATATAGCATCAGATGGCCGCCTGATGGAATGGGATCAAAATTATAAGGAATCTGAAGAAGGTCATCGCCATATTTCACATTTATATTCATTATATCCCGGTGATGCAATTACCAGTGATAATCCTGAGCTGTTTGAGGCAGCGCGCAAAACAATTCAGTTTCGTCTTGATCACGGCGGTGCCGGCCCTGGCTGGAGTCGAGCATGGATTATTAACTTTTTTGCCCGTTTAAAAGATAAAAATTCAGCCGAAGAAAATGTAAAATTATTTATGCAGCGTTCCCTTTACGGAAATTTACTTGACATACACCCACCATTTCAGATAGATGGTAATTTTGGGTTTACTGCGGGGATTGCAGAAATGCTTTTGCAATCTCATGAAGGATTTTTGAGAATTCTTCCGGCACTTCCTGATTCCTGGGATACCGGCGCTGTTAAAGGCTTAAAGGCTCGCGGAAATATTGAAGTTGATATACAATGGAAAGATGGAAAGTTAGTAAGCATAAACCTCTTATCTCCTATTTCGCAGAAAGTTTCTCTATTGTATAATGAAAAGAAAATAGACTTTAATCTGCTAAGTGGTAAAATGCTAACTTTAAATGGAATGCTGAAACAGAACGACTAAAATGGATCTTAATTTAGAAAATAAAGTAATTATTGTTACCGGCGGAACTCAGGGTATAGGAGAAGCAATTTCTTTGGGAGTTGCAAGCGAAAAAGGAATTCCTGTTTTTATTGGTCGAACTGCCTCATACGGAGAAAAACTTTTAGCACAATTAAAGCAAAAAGGCATGAAAGGATATTTTATACAAGGCGATCTTGATGAACCTGAGGTTTGTGAAAGTATTGTAAAAGAAACTCTTGAACGCTTTGGTAAAATTGACGGTTTAGTAAATAATGCAGGCAAAAATGACAGCGTAGGACTAGAAAAAGGTTCCCCCTTAGATTTTAAAAAATCAATAAATTCTAACCTGAACCATTATTATAATATGGCTCATTTTTCGCTAAAGGCGTTAAAAAATTCACAGGGAGCAATTATAAACATAAGCTCAAAAACCGCAGTAACAGGACAAGGAGGCACCTCGGGCTATGCTGCGGCAAAAGGTGCTCAGCTTGCATTAACCAGAGAGTGGGCGGTAGAATTATTAAAATATAAAATACGCGTAAACGCGGTAATTCCTGCGGAAGTAAGTACGCCACAATACACAACCTGGATCTCAGGCTTTGAGAATTCAGCAGAAAAATTAGAATCAATTACTCAAAAAATACCTTTGGGAATGAGAATGACGTTAAGTGAGGAAATCGCAGATTCTGTGTTATTTCTACTTTCCTCCCGCGCCAGTCATATAACAGGCCAGCATATTTTTGTTGATGGCGGGTACACGCATTTAGACAGAGCTATAAACCCCTAACTAATTCTTGTTTTTGTTCAGTTTAAAAGTTTAATTATTTGCTTTCTTTGCGCAAAACGTCTAATGGCGGACTTTTAATTACTCCCACACTATTTCCTAAACCGATTAATAAAACCAATAATGTTATCCCCGGAAATAGCACTAAAAACGGGAATAATGATGGTAAAAATGGCGAATCAAAAACTATCCAGGCTAATAACTGGCTGCTAACCAATGACAATAAAATTCCTGAAAGTGCGCCCAAAATTCCCAGATAGAAATATTCTAAAGCAAGAATTTTCATAATTTGATTGCTTCGCGCGCCTAGCGTTCGTAATAAAACGCTTTCTCTAATGCGCTGATATTTACTCGTTCTTACCGCACCAAGAAGCACAATAATCCCGGTAATTATGCTGAAAAACGCCATAAAATTGATAATTAATGAAATTTTATCGAGAATGCCTTCAATTACCGTAAGTACTTGCCGCAAATCAAGAATAGAGATATTGGGATATTTTTTTACGATTTCCTGTTGTAAACTTGCTGAAGCATTCTCATCTGAAACATTTGTGGTTATTACTCCAAATTGAGGCGCTTTCTCTAAGACACCTTTAGGAAATACAATTGAAAAATTGAGCTGCAATCTACTCCAGTCTACCGTGCGCACGCTGCCCACAGTGGTTTTAAGCGGCAACCCCTGAACGTTAAAAATCACCTCATCTCCTACTGCAACCTTAGCGTCTTCGGCAAAATTATCGCTCACAGAAATAGGAACATTTTCGGTTGATGAAACTTCAGGAATCCATTCACCCTGTGCAAGATTTTCTGAAGCAATTAAAGAATCCCTGTACGTTACCCTAAACTCATGTGTGAGAATCCAGCCATTAACCCGGGAAGATGTATCCTTACGTATTTCATTAACCGTTTTTCCGTTGATACTTTGCACGCGCATGGTCACAATAGGAATCGTATTTAAAACGGGTAATCCTTTTTGCGCAATAGTTTTTTCGACCGCAGAAACCTGTTCGGTTTGTACGTCAAGCAAAATCATATTAGGACTGTTAGCATTTGATTCTAAAGAAGCCTGAGCAAGTAATAAATCTTTAGTAAAATATAAAGTGCTTATCAGAAAAGTGCCCACGCCTATTGCCAGAACAAGGATTAGTGTTTGATTTTGAGGTCTGAAGAGATTTAGTAAACTTTGGCGCGAAGCAAAACCCCAGGAATGTGGAAAATACTTTTTTATTGCTGAAATAAAAAGCTGTGCAATTCCCGTTAAAATCGCAAAAGTAACCAGAATACCGCCCACAAAAGCAGCGGAATATCGCCAATTATTTAAAAGCCAAAATGAAAACAGAAACATAAAAAGTACAATTGCCAGACCAACTAAGATCCCTGCTCTTCCTGACTTTGAATTGCCGCCTTCCTGAACGCGTAATGCTTGCAAGGGCGAAACATACAAAGTCCCTATTAAAGGATATAAAGCAAACAAAACCGACATAAAAACGCCTAGTGACAATCCCATTAAAATAGATTGCAGTGGTAAAGCAATCTGCACATCAACTGGCAGAAAATCCTGTAAAATCAAGGGGAATAGTTGTTGCAAAAGTAATCCCAAACCGGTACCAATAATCCCGCCCAGCAGACCCATTATCGCGATTTGAATGAGATAAATAAGGAAGGTTTGTTTGCGTGAAGCACCCAGACATTTTAGTACAGCGACTGCTCTTAATTTTCCTTTGATATAAATATTTATAGAACTGGCAATCCCTACGCAACCCAGCAAAAGGGCTACAAAAGCTACTAAATTGAGAAATTTGCCAAAATTCTCATACCGTCTTCCCAGCCTTTCACTTGTAGAAATATGCGTATCAAGATCTGCTTCCTGAGCATCAAGTCTGGGATCAAGGTTTTTATCCATTTGCTCTAGATTCATGCCCGGTTTTGCAATGAAATAAAACTTATAATCAACGCGACTTCCTGTCTGTATTAAACCAGTCTCGCTTATATATTTATATGGAATAATAACCGGTGGCGCAACAGAACTAAAAATAGCCGTGCTTCCGGGAACAGATTTAAGAGCACCAGCAACAGGAAGACTTACATTACCCACCTTAATTGTGTCACCTACTTTAATCCCAAACTGAAGCATCACCGTAGCATCAACTAAAGCTCCATCTGCTCTTTGATATTGCTTAGCGGCAGAAACAGGTTCAGTTTCTAGATCGCCGTAAAACGGAAAACCGCCATCTATTCCACGTATTTGCATAAGTTTTGTAGCGCCTGTGCTAGAAAAAGCTGCCATTGAAGCAAAACTTATTTCTTTGCCATTTGCTCCGCCCAGCGAATCAATTATTCCGCTTACAACCTCATTGGGTGGATGGCTAGAATCGATTATATAATCTGCCCCCATCAATGATTTTGACTGAAGAGCTATATTAGTTTTTAATGTTTCACCAAAAGACTGTATAGAAACCACGGCCGCGATGCCCAGAACGATGGACGCCATAAAAAGAACTAACTTATTTATGCTTGCTTTCCCGTCGCGCCATGCCATTTTAAAAAGCCATTGCAGACCCGGCTTCGTCTTATTACTCGTGCTAGTTTCTACCACGTTGAAGCACTTTTATTTTCGATTATCTTCCCTCCTTTTAATCTGATAATATTTTGTGTTTTTTGTGCCAATTCTAAATCGTGAGTTACAATAACCAGTGTCGTTCCTGAATCTTTATTTAATTCAAAAAGTAATTGAATCACTTTTTCGCCAGTTTCAGCATCAAGATTTCCAGTAGGTTCATCTGCAAAAAGAATTGAAGGTTGGGTTGAAAAAGCTCTTGCCAGCGCTACGCGTTGTTGCTCCCCACCCGAAAGTTGTGAAGGATAATGATTAAAACGATCTGCAAGACCTACCTTATCCAGAAGTTGTTTTCCCGTAGCAACAGCATTTTTAGCACCTTGTAATTCAAGCGGAACCGCTACGTTTTCTAAAGCTGTTAACGTGGGAAGCAATTGAAAATCCTGAAAAACAAATCCT
>JBALXG010000154.1:0-6697 GCA_036961055.1 Leeuwenhoekiella sp.
CATTAAAGATTTTACTATTTATTAAAGCACTATCAATGGTATTGAGATCAAATTCTACTTTTTCATACTTATCATATTGGTATTGATCAAATTGACTCAAACCGTTTTGTCGCTTGTTAGCCCATATTTTTCTTAGAATATCAATGGCTGGATTATTTTTTTTAGGTTGTTTCCCTGTATAAATAACCACCTCATCCATGGTTTCTGTTTCAGCCTCAAGAACAATACTAAGATTGTAATTAACTTTTTTCTCAAGCTTAATTTCGCGAGTTGTAAAACCTACAAATGAAACTTTAATAGAATCGTATGTATCATCAGATTCCAGATAGAAACGACCATCTTCATTTGTAATTGTACCTTGCGTAGAGGCAGGAAAAACAACATTTGCAAAGGGAATAGGATTACCCAGATCGTCGTAAACAAGACCACTCACTTTTGTCTGGCCAAAGCCGGAAAGAGGCAAGAAGCAAATGAGTAGCAGGGGTAGAAAATACTTCATAATTATCGCGCTTTTGGGGCTCAAAATCTGCATTAGAAATAAGATTAACGCTTTATATACGCATATAATATTTATTTCTGCTAAAAAAACAAAAAGGCTTCATAAGTTCAACCTATGAAGCCTCAAATATATAGTTATACTCTTATTTATAAAGTACCTTTCTTACAGCTTTAACAACATCATCACTATTAGGCAACCATTCTTTTAAAAGAACTGGAGAATAAGGTGCTGGTGTATCTGCAGTGTTTATTTTTATAATTGGCGCATCTAGATAATCAAAAGCCTGCGACTGCACTTGAAAAGTAATTTCTGTAGCCACATTGCCAAAAGGCCAGGCTTCTTCTAAAATTATCAGTCGGTTTGTTTTTTTAACCGAATCTAAAATTGCTTTATAATCTAAAGGTCTTACCGTACGAAGATCTATTATCTCGCATGAAATACCCTCTTTTTCTAATTCGTCTGCAGCTTTATATGCTTCTTTAATTATTTTTCCAAAAGAAACTATAGTTACATCTGTACCTTCTCTTTTAATATCTGCAACACCTATTGGTATAAGATATTCTCCTTCAGGAACCTCTCCTTTATCACCATACATCTGCTCACTTTCCATAAAAATAACAGGATCGTTATCGCGTATTGCAGATTTCAGTAACCCTTTTGCATCTGCAGGATTTGATGGTACTATTACTTTTAAACCTGGAGTATTTGCAAACCAGTTTTCAAAAGCCTGTGAGTGTGTTGCTCCTAATTGACCTGCAGAACCTGTAGGTCCTCTAAATACGATAGGACAATTAAATTGACCTCCAGACATCTGGCGTATTTTTGCTGCATTGTTTATAATCTGGTCAATCCCCACAAGAGAGAAGTTAAAAGTCATATACTCAACAATAGGTCTGTTGCCATTCATCGCACTTCCTATAGCAATACCAGCAAAACCAAGTTCAGAGATAGGCGTGTCAATAACACGCTCTGCACCAAATTCATCAAGCATTCCTTTAGAAGCTTTATACGCACCATTATATTCTGCAACTTCTTCACCCATAAGGTAAATAGTTTCATCCCGGCGCATTTCTTCGCTCATAGCTTCGCAGACAGCTTCCCTAAATTGTATAGTTTTCATGTATTTTTTTATATGATCACGGTAAAAATCGGTAATATCCTTTCATGTAAAGGAACGCAAAAATAACAATTAAATTCAGGCGAAAGAATCTCATTTAACTAAAATTTGTTATGCATGCATAGTAATTAAGACGAATTTTATGCTTATTTTCGTTGCGAAAACGAAATAGTCAAAATTAAACGCATTTTATATGAAAATTCTAGTATGTATAAGCCACGTACCTGACACAACTTCAAAGATAAATTTTACTTCAGATAATACTGAATTTGATACAAATGGTGTTCAGTTTGTAATCAATCCTAATGATGAATTTGGCCTTACACGTGCCATGTGGTTTAAAGAAAAACAAAGCGCTACTGTTGATGTTATCAACGTGGGCGGCCCGGAAACTGAACCTACGTTACGTAAAGCACTTGCAATAGGGGCAGATGGAGCAATACGTATAAACACAGCGGCAAAAGATGGTTATCAGGTTGCTAAGGAGTTAAGTAAAGTTGTAAAAGACGGTGCTTATGATTTAATAATCGCTGGCCGCGAATCTATTGATTATAATGGCGGCATGGTGCCGGGAATGCTTGCAGCTATGATTGGAGCTAGTTTTGTTAACACCTGCATAAGTCTTGAAATTGAAGGTGATAAAGCTACTGCAATCCGCGAAATTGATGGCGGAAAGGAAACTGTTACAGCTTCTCTTCCATTGGTTATTGGGGGACAAAAAGGTTTAGTTGAAGAAAGTGACCTGCGCATTCCTAATATGAGAGGGATCATGATGGCTCGTAAAAAAACGCTTAATGTGGTAGAACCTGAAGGTGATAAAATCGAAACTAAAGCTGTTTCTTTTGAAAAACCAGCTCCTAAAGGTCAAGTAAAATTAGTGTCATCAGATAATCTTGACGAATTGATCAATCTTTTGCACAATGAAGCGAAAGTGATTTAGTTTAGATAAAAACCGACTCAAAATAGTTAAAAATCGGGTTTTTAAGGTGGTTTTTTCGCCATAAAAGCTAAAAAATATAAAGAATATGTCCGTTTTAGTATATGTAGAATCAGAAGAAGGAAAGTTTAAAAAAACCTCTTATGAGGTGGCAAGTTATGCGCGCGGCGTTGCAGATATGATGTCTACAACAGTAACAGCAGTAACGATAGGTGTAGATGACAACTCGGTTTTAGCAAATTACGGGGTAGATAAAGTGCTTAAAATTTCAAACGAAAAATTAAACACCTTTAATGCAGCAGCTTATGCAGATGTTATTCATCAGGCTGCAAAAAAAGAAGATTCAAAAGTTGTCATCGTGAGCTCAAGCGCAAACGCAAAATATCTGGCACCACTTCTTGCGGTTCAATTGGAAGCAGGTTATGCTTCAAATGTTGTTGCATTACCAGAAAACGCTTCTCCCATTAAAGTTAAACGCACCGCTTTTACTAACAAAGCTTTTAATTTCACCGAAATAACTACAGCAGTAAGCCTGTTAGGGATTTCAAAAAATGCATACGGTCTTAAAGAAAGCAGTGCTCCTGCAACTGAAGAAGCCTTTGAACCTGCACTTACAGATGCAGATTTTAGTGTAAACGTTCAATCTGTTGATAAAGCAAAAGATAAAGTTACCATTGCAGATGCAGAAATTGTAGTATCAGGTGGTCGCGGACTTAAAGGTCCCGAAAACTGGGGTATGATTGAAGAAATGGCAGACATTTTAGGTGCTGCAACAGCATGTTCAAAACCAGTTTCAGATATGGGCTGGAGACCACATGGCGAGCACGTAGGCCAGACGGGTAAGCCCGTTGCTTCAAATTTATATATCGCCGTGGGTATTTCTGGAGCGATTCAACATCTTGCAGGAATTAATGCTTCAAAGGTAAAAGTTGTGATAAATAGTGACCCCGAAGCACCCTTTTTTAAGGCTGCAGATTATGGCGTTGTAGGGGATGCTTTTGACATTGTGCCTCGACTAAATGAAAAATTAAAAGAGTTTAAAGCGAATAACTCATAAATTTCTTAAATTGACCCCCTTAAAGGGCTGTTTAAATTTGGACAATGTCCTCTTTTAAACAGCCTTTTTATATTTTTGCAATATGAGTCTAGTGCGTCTAAATATTAAAGGCATATCATACAGTCAAACCCAGAATGGAGCTTACGCTTTAATTTTGAGTGAAGTTGACGGTGATCGTAAGTTACCTATAGTTATTGGTGCCTTTGAGGCCCAGTCAATTGCCATTGCCCTTGAAAAAGAAATACGTCCTCCCCGACCCTTGACCCATGATCTTTTTAAAAATTTTGCCGACAGGTTTGATGTCGTCATTAAACAGGTGATTATTCATAAACTTGTAGACGGCGTATTTTACTCAAGCATTATTTGTGAAAGAGATAAAATAGAAGAAATAATTGATGCGCGTACTAGCGATGCTATTTCGCTTGCACTTCGCTTTGGCGCTCCTATTTTTACTTACAAAAATATTCTTGACAAGGCTGGTATTTATCTTAAAGGTAATGGTGGCCAGGAGTCTGAAGGTCCTGCAAGTATACTTGTAGACGATCTGGTTTTTGAAGAAGAGGAAGATCGTGATAGGGCAGACTTTAAAAAGCTTTCTCTACAGGAACTTGATAAATTACTAGATCAGGCAGTCGCCCGTGAAGATTATGAAGCTGCTGCTAAAATAAGAGATGAAATCTCTAAACGTAATTAATTTAAATGCTGAAAAAACTACCTCTCCTGTTAATTGCCTTATTTTTTATACCCAGCGCAAACGCACAATCTATTCAAGAAATTTTACCTGTTGCAGAATCACACAATCTGATTCCAAATGCAGGTTTTTCTATTGACAGTCTTTGGCGCGGGATATTAGGTATGGTCTGTCTCCTTGTCATTACCTATATGTTAAGTGCAAATAAAAAGGCAATTAACTGGAAAACTGTGGGCGTAGGTTTAGCTGCACAGTTACTCTTGGCAATAGGCGTTCTCAAAATAACTTTCGTCCAGAATATATTTGAATTTGTAGGTCAGATTTTTGTTAAAATACTTGATTTCACTGCTGCAGGAAGCGAGTTTTTATTAGGCGGAATGATGAACGTAGAAAGTTTTGGCTTTATATTCATATTTCAGGTTCTTCCTACCATTATATTCTTTTCAGCTCTTACTTCGGTTCTTTTTTATCTGGGAGTCGTACAATTTGTAGTAAAAGGTATGGCTTGGGTTTTAACTAAACTAATGAATATTTCGGGAGCAGAAAGCCTTTCTGTTGCGGGTAATATTTTTCTGGGACAGACAGAAGCACCTTTAATGATAAAAGCCTACCTCGAGCGCATGACGCGTTCTGAAATATTGCTTGTTATGATAGGTGGTATGGCCACTGTGGCTGGAGGAGTTCTTGCTGCATATATAGGATTTTTAGGAGGTGATGATCCACAATTGAGGTTAGAGTTTGCAAAACATTTACTTGCTGCTTCTGTAATGGCCGCGCCAGGAGCGATTGTTGTCTCTAAGCTTTTATACCCACAACAGGAAGAAATAGATACTCGTGTAGATGTATCTTCAGAAAAAATTGGGTCAAATATTCTCGATGCCATTGCAACCGGAACAACAGAAGGCTTGAAACTTGCCGCTAATGTGGGTGCTATGCTACTAGTTTTTGTTGCTTTTATTGCGATGATTAATTATGGCTTTAACAAATTAGGAGATATTACTACGCTAAATACATTTTTAGCTGCCAATACACCTTATCAAAGCCTTTCTCTTGAAGCTATTTTAGGAACTATTTTTGCCCCGCTCATGTGGCTTATTGGCGTTGCTTCTGAAGATGTTATGCTTATGGGGCAGTTATTAGGAATTAAACTTGCAGCCAGCGAATTTGTAGGATATATTCAACTTGCTGAACTTAAAAACCCACTGAATGCCGTCAGTTTTACTTATGAAAAGTCTGTGATAATGGCGACTTATATGTTATGTGGATTTGCAAATTTTGCATCTATAGGTATTCAAATAGGTGGTATAGGATCGCTTGCTCCGGGGCAGCGCAAAACGCTTTCAGAATTTGGGATAAAGGCATTGATAGGTGGTACAATCGCATCACTTCTTTCTGCTACTATTGCAGGAATGATTATAGGGTAAATATTCCACAAAAAATAAAAAAAACCGACTTTAGACAGTCGGTTTTTTTATGAAATTCAGATTTTTTTCTTTCTATCCCATAGCAATTAAACTACCCAGAATGGCAGCTCCACCAGAAATAATTGCACTTATAACAAGCCACCATGCTGCTGCTGCAACATTTTTACGCGTATTTTCTGCTTCAATTACAGCTTTACGTTCCAGATTTTTGATCCTTTTGCCAGCTTCTTCTTCTATATCATTAACCTTTTTTTCAACTGCATATTTAGCATCTTCAATTGATTTGACCACTTTATCAATGTCTTTTTGCTCAATACTCGTATTGTTTTTTACCGCTTCAGTAATAGTTTCAGTATTTATACTTTTAAGTTGATTTTTAATATCCTTAAATGCAGCTTCCGGATGATCTATTTTATCTGTAAAAAAGCTAGTTAAAGAGGCGAAATCAAAATTGGTGGTACCGTCTGAATCTATAAATCCTTTTATTTTTGCCTCAATATTTTGAATAAGATCTGTAGGTACAATTTCTTTTACCCCACCTATTTTGTCCTGTACTGCTGCTAAAGCATTTTCGGCTTTATCTGCATACGTCTCGATTTGATCTTTTTTAATAGAAGTGTTTTTAGAAAGAAAAGAGACAATAGTTTCCCGATCAATCTCACGTATTTTAACAGCGAGTTTTTTAGCCTCAAAAGTGGGATTTTTAACTATTTCCATCAATTTTTCCTGATACTCTTCATCATCCATATCAGTAGGTTTTAAAGAAGTTAAGGTTTCTTTAATTTTGTCAACATAACCTTTTACCTCTTCCTCATCCGCAGGAGTAAGCTTGCCAACTACTTTTTCTAATTTTTCTTCACCAGAATCACCCTCACTAAAAGCTGCTTTAAATTCTTCCTGCAACTTCTGCAACTTCTCGGTCTTGCTAGCATTTTTACCCCCTTTAGAAGATTCATCAATTGCTTTCGTCAT
>JBALXG010000155.1:0-6658 GCA_036961055.1 Leeuwenhoekiella sp.
GGTTTAACAGCTATTATTTCTGTTAAAGTAGGAGAGCCACAATTTGAGGGTCAGACTAAAACTAAATTAGGAAACAGAGAAGTTACAGCGGCAGTTTCACAGGCAGTTTCTGAAATGCTTGAAATTTATCTGGAAGAAAATCCAGATGATGCAAGGACGATTGTAAATAAAGTAATCCTTGCCGCTCAGGCTCGTCATGCTGCTAAAAAAGCACGTGAGATGGTTCAGCGTAAAACGGTAATGAGTATAGGTGGTTTACCTGGAAAATTAGCCGACTGTTCTGAAACAGATCCTGAGGTTTGCGAAGTATTTCTTGTTGAGGGTGATTCTGCGGGTGGTACCGCAAAAATGGGTCGTAATCGTGAGTTTCAGGCAATTCTGCCACTTCGTGGTAAGATCTTAAATGTTGAGAAAGCGATGCGTCACCGCGTTTTTGAAAACGAAGAAATAAAAAATATTTTTACTGCGCTAGGTGTAACTATAGGAACTGAAGAAGATAGCAAGGCTCTTAACTTGTCTAAATTGCGTTACCATAAGATTGTAATTATGTGTGATGCAGATGTAGATGGTAGTCATATTGCAACTCTAATTCTTACATTCTTCTTTCGTTATATGCGTGAGCTGGTAGAAAATGGACATGTATATATTGCGACACCTCCACTTTATCTAGTTAAAAAAGGTAAGAAAATGCGTTACGCCTGGAGTGAAAAAGAACGTGATGAGTATAATGAAGATATGGGTGGTAGTGCCGGTATTCAGCGTTATAAAGGTCTGGGTGAGATGAATGCAGATCAGTTATGGGATACTACAATGAATCCAGAATTCCGTACGCTGCGTCAGGTAACAATTGATAATGGTACAGAAGCAGACAGAATATTCTCAATGCTTATGGGCGATGAAGTTCCTCCAAGAAGAGAATTTATTGAGAAAAATGCGATTTATGCTAAAATTGATATTTTTAGATGTTCTTGTTGTTCACGCCGAATATCAGGCATTTTTTTTTGTTGCTACTAATTAGCTTGTAGTCATTTGCAAAATTAATTCTAATTTCTACTCGCTGCCATATTACCAGGTTAATGATTTAATAGTAGCTACCGATTAAAAGCACTTGATTTTCTTTATTTTAGCAAAACCAAATTTACTTTACTATGAAAAAATATCTTTTAATTATGAGCTTTCTGTGCATTAGCAGTGCAGTTAGGGCTCAAATTTATGGCGGCAGTTTTGAGTCGGTCCTGGCTGCCGGAAAAAATGATGCTAACGTTTTAATGGGTGCTTATGTACAGCCTGCAATGGAAGGCCTTGTGTATGCAATGAATGGTGGGTGGTATCATACTGCAGAAACCCATAGTAAACTAGGCTTTGATTTTACAGTTGCCTTTAATGCTTCAATGGTGGCTTCAGAAAAAGAAATGTTTTCAATATCTGGACTAAAGTTTGAAAATACTATTACAGGTGTGCCTGATAATACACCTACGGTCGCGGGAGGTTTTGATCCATCTGAGGTGACTGTTATTATTAATGAAACCAATGAGCAGGTTCAATTTACCATGCCAGAAGGTATTAAAGATGATTTACCCTTAAATGCTATTCCTGCGCCTACATTGCAAGCCAGTTTGGGGTTAATTTTTGATACAGATGTTATTGTGCGCTATACTCCAAAAGTAGGAAGCAATAATGTAAAAGGTAGTATTGTTGGAGCTGGATTAAAGCATAATCTTATGCAATATTTTGGACCATTAGATAAACTACCCTTACATATATCAGTTTTAGGAGCTTTTACTAAGATGAATATAGATTATGATATTGAAGATGGGAATGTTTTTGAGGGTGCTAATCAAAGAGCAGAGTTTGAATTAAATTCCTACACTGTTCAGGCTATTGCATCTCTTGATTTTCCTATTATAAGTGTTTACGGAGCTTTGGGTTACTCTGGTGGAAAATCTAATTTAAAAGTTTTAGGGACTTATAAAGTGAGCTATGCTGATGTAGCCGGTATACCTGTGCGTGAAGAAACTTTTGAAGATCCTATAGACTTAGTCTATACACCATCTGGGGCAAGAGCAACTCTGGGAGCACGTTTAAACTTGTCTTACTTTAAGATTTTTGCAGATTACACTGTTCAGGATTATAATAACATTACTGCAGGAATAGCCTTTAGTTTTCGATAAATAGAAATCAGGATCTTTGTAAATACCTGTCAAAAACACATCAAAATCTGCTTTTTAATAGGTAAAATCGCTGTTAATTTTTAGAATTTACTTGGGAAAATACTCGAAGTAAATCGTATTTTCGCAGGTATAGCGAAAGATTTACAACAATTGTGATTATTTTTCGTGTAAACAAAATACTAATTTCAATAAATATTTTATAATGAAAATTACAGTTGTAGGAGCAGGAGCAGTAGGTGCAAGTTGTGCCGAATACATAGCCATGAAAAATTTTGCATCAGATGTTATTCTGCTGGATATTAAAGAAGGATATGCTGAAGGTAAAGCTATGGATCTCATGCAAACGGCTTCCTTAAATGGTTTTGATACACGTATAACCGGCACGACAGGAGATTATTCTCAAACTGCAAATAGCGACGTTGCCGTAATTACAAGTGGAATTCCTCGTAAACCCGGTATGACACGTGAAGAGCTTATAGGTATAAATGCGGGAATCGTAAAAGATGTAGCCACAAATCTGATTAAGCATTCTCCTGATGTTACTATTATAGTAGTAAGCAATCCTATGGATACAATGGCTTATCTGGTTCATAAAAGTACTGGTTTGCCAAAAAGCAGAATAATAGGTATGGGAGGTGCACTTGACAGTGCGCGTTTTAAATACCGTCTTGCAGAAGCGCTTGAATGCCCAATCTCTGATGTTGATGGAATGGTGATAGGAGGCCACAGCGATACAGGCATGATTCCTTTAACCAGACTGGCAACTCGTAATAGTGTTCCTGTTTCAAAATTTATTGCAGAAGACAGATTAAATCAGGTACTTGAAGATACTAAAGTAGGAGGCGCAACGCTTACTAAACTTTTAGGAACTTCTGCATGGTATGCACCGGGAGCAGCGGTTTCAGGATTAGTTCAGGCAATTGCATGTGATCAGAAGAAAATGTTTCCATGTTCTGTTTTACTTGAAGGTGAGTATGGCCTAAGTGATATTTCTATAGGGGTTCCTGTAATATTAGGGCGCAATGGTATAGAGAAAATTGTTGAGATGGAATTAACTGATTCTGAAAAAAATAAACTTCATGAAAGTGCAGCGGCAGTTAAGAAAACTAATGACTTATTAGAATTTTAAATGACTGTTGTAGAATTATAAAATCTAAACTATTTAATTAAGATATTGTTATTCAAATATTTAAGGCCGCAATTTGCGGTCTTTTTTCTACCAAAAAACGTTAAGGAAATCAAAAGAATATTTATTGGCATTTCTACATCGAAACCCTATATTTGCACGTTTTATAAAATTGCCGGAAACCATTTTCGGCTCAACTAATAAATATTAAGGAGTAATGCAGAATAAAGGACTCATTAGAGTATTTGCAATTTTGTTTGGGTTGGTAAGTTTATACCAGCTTTCGTTTACCTATTTTACAAACAAGGTAGAAGATGAGGCGCAAGTTTTCGCTTCAAATAAGGTGGCATCTACAGTTGAAAATTATGTAGATCGTAGGGGAGATGTAGAGCGTCAATATCTTGATTCTATAGGAAATGATCCTATAGCTTTAGGTATAACCTATAACGATGCAAAAGAAAAAGAGCTTAATAAGGGTCTTGACCTTAAAGGTGGGATGAATGCCATTCTTGAAATATCTGTTGCAGATATTTTAAAAGGACTTAGCAATAACAGTACAGATCCAGCCTTTAATCAGGCACTTGCTGAAGCTGCTGAAGCTCAAAAGGACAGTCAGCAGACATTTTTAGAAGATTTCTTTGATGCTTATGAAAATATTCCTGGTGATAACAAACTAGCTTCACCTGATATTTTTGCAAATACAAACCTGGGAGACAAGATTAACTTTAATATGACTAATGATGAGGTAGAGCCTATCATTACTAATGAAGTTGAAGAGTCTATCAAATCTGCTTTTGAAGTTTTACGTAATCGTATAGATAAATTTGGTGTTTCTCAACCTAATATTCAGCGACTTGATAATCCTTCTCGTATATTAATTGAACTGCCTGGTGCGACAGATATTGAACGCGTTAAATTTCAATTAGAGAGTACAGCGCAGCTTGAGTTTTACAAGACTCATTACGCGGGTGATGTAGCAGAATATTTATTTAATGTAAATACAGCATTAAAAGATATCGTTTCTCCGGCAACAGAAACTGAAAAAGCGGCTACTGTAAAAGATAGTGTTGATAATTCAATAGAAGAATTACTTGCAAGTGAAGATGAAGATTCTGTATCTCAAACTAGAGGTAATAATCCATTGTTTGAATTATTTCAGTTTAATCCTTCTATACAACAAAACGGGCAGAATCCTACTGTAGGATATGCTACGGTACAGGATACTGCGACTATAAACAGATATCTTGCTATCCCTGAAATTGTAAGAATGCGTCCTCAGGCTATACGCTATGCTAAATTTAGATGGGGTGTACCAGAAAATAAAGAGTCAACGGTTGTGCCGCTTTATGCATTAGAATCAGATCGTAGTGGTTCAGCTGCAATAGAAGGTGATATCGTTCAGGATTCTAGACAACAATATACACAAACGGGTCAACCTTCTGTAGGTATAGACTTTGATGGTCAGGGGCCTGCACAGTGGGCGAAGTTAACGCGCGAAGTTGCACAAGACGGAAATGCAATAGCGATCGTTCTTGATGATGTAGTTTACTCTGCAGCAACAGCGAAACGAGAAATTCCAGGTGGTGCAACAGAAATATCTGGTAATTTCACTGTAAATAAAGCTCAGGATTTAGCTAATGTCTTAAAAGCTGGTAAACTTCCTGCTTCTGCAAAAATTATATCATTTGATGTTGTAGGACCTTCATTAGGTCAGGAAGCTATAAATAGTGGGTTAATGTCGTTCATAATAGCGCTGTTATTAGTACTTGTGTGGATGTTCTTATATTATAGCAGAGCTGGTATTTATGCTGATGTTGCTCTTGCGGTAAACATTCTTTTCATATTTGGTATTCTCGCAGGTCTGGGAGCTGTACTTACTTTGCCTGGTATTGCAGGTATTGTATTAACAATAGGTATGTCTGTTGATGCAAACGTTCTGATTTTTGAACGAATCAAAGAGGAACTCCGGAAAGGTAAATCTCAGAAAGAGGCTATTAAAGATGGTTTTAACAATGCTTTATCCTCTATTCTTGATGCTAACATAACAACTTTTTTAACTGCACTTATATTGTTTCTGTTTGGTACAGGACCTATTCAAGGTTTTGCAACTACATTAATGATAGGTATTGCAACTTCATTGTTTACAGCAATTTTTATAACAAGATTATTTATAGATGGCTATGGTAAAAATGGTAAGTCACTTTCATTTACTACTGCTATTACAAAAAATCTGTTCCTTAACAGCAATGTAGATTTTCTTGCAAAACGTAAAATTGCTTATTCTATAAGTGGTGCGGTTATTCTTATTGGTCTTGGTTCATTATTTTTTGGTAATGGTTTAGACCAGGGAGTAGATTTTGTAGGTGGTCGTAATTATACAATTCGTTTTGAAAATCCTGTAAATGCTAGTGAAGTAGAAGGACTTCTTATTAATTCCTTCGGAAGCGCACAAGCAAAAACTTATGGTGAAGCAAACCAGCTGAAGGTTACAACTAAATACAGAATTGACGAAGAATCTTCTGAAGTTGATGACGAGATACAACAGAAATTATATAATACACTTAAATCGTATTTTCCTCAGGATCTTACTTACGCTGAATTTATTAAAGGTTCTAGCGGATCTAAAATAGGTATTTTAGAGTATAATAAAGTAGGACCTACAATAGCAGATGACATTAAAAAAGATTCGCTATGGGCAGTTTTAGGCTCTTTAGTAGTAGTTTTCTTGTATATATTGTTACGTTTTAGAAAATGGCAATTCTCAACAGGAGCTGTTGTTGCGGTTTTCCATGATGTATTGATCGTACTTGGTATTTTCTCTCTTACGTACAAATTCTTACCATTTAACATGGAAATTGATCAATCGTTTATCGCTGCTATCCTAACGGTTATTGGATACTCTTTAAATGATACGGTGATTGTTTTTGATAGAATACGTGAGTATCTTAAAGAACATGAGACTTCGTCTAAGGGTATAGGTACAATAATAAATATGGCGATTAACAGCACCATAAGCCGTACTTTAAATACCTCTATGACAACATTAATAGTGTTAGTTGCGATTTTCGCGTTTGGTGGAGCTAGTATAATGGGCTTTATGTTTGCACTTATTGTGGGTGTGGTTGTAGGTACTTATTCTTCTATCTTTATTGCGACTCCTGTTATGTATGACACAATACAGAAAAAGCAACTTAAAACTGAGAAGAAAAAAGAGGAGGAGGTAGTTTAGTCCTTTCAGGGAATTTAGAGAAGTTCTCTAATTAACTTTTATATATAAAAATGTCGGCTTAAAAAAGCCGACATTTTTTTTAAAATAAACTTAATGTAAATCTTTTTAAAGAAGTTCTGGTATTCTAAGTAC
>JBALXG010000156.1:0-6576 GCA_036961055.1 Leeuwenhoekiella sp.
GTAATCTCCTTTGGTGTTTGTGCAATTACCGGAATATTTTTTGGTTGGTATCCGGCTCGTAAAGCTTCTGCATTAGACCCAATAACCGCTTTACGCTATGAATAAGCAGATAATTATGAATATTAAAAGAAATAGTCTGGTAATTACCGCCCTGCATATTATGGCATGGGCGGTTCTTTTTAGTCTTCCTTATTTTCTTGCAGGAAATACTTTTAGAACTTCATTTATTTTTCAGAATACCTGGATTCCTTTGTCATTTTATGCTTTTATATTTTACTTCAATTATTTCTTTTTAATTGACAAATTCCTGTTTAAGAAAAAAAACATCCCCTTTTTTCTTCTAAATACTTTACTCATTTTAGTGCTGGTCCTTACTTATAATTATATAAAACAAAATTTCTTTGCGATGGATTTTCCAAAAAACGGGATTCCACCGCCTAAAAAGTTTTTTTACTATTTAGACAGTATTTCATTTGTAGTACCGCTGGTATTCTCAATATCCCTTAAATTTTCTGAACGCTGGAAAGAAACAGAAAATCTTAATAAAGAGGCTGAAAAAATAAAACTTGAATCAGAATTGACACATTTAAAATATCAACTTCAGCCTCACTTTTTTTTTAATTCATTAAATACTATTTACTCACTTATAGATATCGATCCAGACAGCGCAAAAACTACTATACATACGCTGGGCAAACTCATGCGTTATCTCCTTTACGGCACAAATACAGAGCAAGTAACACTAAACAGCGAAATAGAATTTATTAAAAGTTATATTGATTTAATGAAATTAAGATCTTCTGATAAAACTGAAGTACACTATAGTTTTCCAGAATTTTCTGAATCAAAAATGATTGAACCGCTTTTGTTTATAGCTCTCGTAGAAAATGCCTTTAAACATGGTATTTCTTCAACTGAAAATTCTAATATTGATTTTAAAATGTCATTAAATCAAAATACCTTAACGCTGCTGGCAGTAAACACGCATCATCCTAAAAATAAAACTGATGAAAGTGGGTCTGGAATTGGCCTGGCTAATTTAGAAAAAAGATTATCACTCCTATATGGGTCAGATTACACATTTACTCAAGAGATAAGAGGTAATTATTACACATCAACGCTTGCACTGCCTATAGATTAATTGATACAAATTCATGAGTGATTTTAAAATATCCTGTTTAATTGTTGACGATGAACCCATCGCTCTCAATCTCATGAAATCGTACGTTGATAAAACACCATATCTGGAATTAAAAGGAATTTGCCATAGCGCTCTTGAAGCTCTTCGCCAAATCAATAATGGGCATGTTGACCTCATTTTTATGGACATACAAATGCCAGATTTAACCGGGATCGAGTTTTCAAAAACACTTCCCACCTCAACGCGAGTTATTTTTACAACCGCATTTGACAAATACGCGCTTGAGGGTTATAAGGTTGACGCGATAGATTATCTACTCAAACCCTTTAGTTATACAGAATTCCTTTTAGCTTCAAACAAAGCGCTGTCATGGTTTACCTTGCTAAAAAATAATGAATCTAATACACTGCAGAATCCTGAGAAAAAATTCATTTTTATAAAATCTGAATACAAGCAGCTGAAGATAGAATTAAACCAAATTCTATATTTTGAAGGCCTAAAAGATTATATCAAAATTTTTTTGAAAGACACCCCAAAAGCGATTCTTACCTTAAGTAGTCTTAAAGCTATGCAACAGGAATTACCTTCATCTAAGTTTATGCGTGTACACCGCTCTTATATTGTCGCACTAGATAAAATTGATGAAATAGAACGCAGCCAGATTATTATAAACGCCAAGCGCATTACAGTTTCTGAAAATTATCGCGAAGATTTCTTAAAGTATATTTCTCAAAATTCTATTTAAGTACACCTGTTTTTTCAGAATCTTCCTTCACTTTTAACCTACCCAGAGAGTATAAAAACCTCCTCTTTTTATCTAAAAATCCCACTTTCTCACAAATTTTTTAATTCGCGTGTAACCTTTTTATACTTTCAGGCTATATAGTTATAGAAACAACTAACCATTGACATTGAAAGCAGAAAGCGATGAGCACTTAATGCGGCAAGTAGCAACCGGAAATCTGGACGCGCTGCCGGTTCTTTTTGAGAGGCATCATAAGCATGTTTATAATTTTCTGTATAAAATGTCGCATGACCAGATGTTAAGCGAAGATCTAACGCAGGACGTTTTTTATAAAGTAATTAAATACAGAAAAACTTATAATGACGGGAAATTTATCAGTTGGCTTTTTACAATTGCCCGCAACAGTCTTTCCAGTCATTATACACGTAAAAAGGAGAATTACATCAGTCTTGATTCTGCCGCATACAAACTCGCTGCAGATGAAGAACAGGACAAATCTGAAGAATTTTCACAACTCGATATCGCATTACAAAAGCTGGATGAAACAGACAGAGAATTACTGATTTTAAACAGATTACAGGAAATAAAATATAAAGAACTCGCAGAAATTACAGGAAGCACGCCGGGCGCGGTAAAAACAAAAGTTAGCCGGGCTTTAAAAAAGTTAAGAGCAATTTATTTTGAAAAAGTACAATGATGAACACACAACATATATCAGACTTTTTACCAGATTATCTCGATAATAATCTTGATAAAGCAGAGCGCCAGAATATTGAGCAACATCTTGAGCAATGTGCGATTTGCAGAACAGAACTGGCAGAATTAAAAGCACTTTTTACAGCTTTTTCAGAAGAATCTATACCTCAACCTTCAGCCGCGGTAAGCAGTAATTTTTACAAAATGCTCGAAGATGAAAAAAGTAAAGATGAAAAAGTTATTCTGCTTAAAGCGAAACAAAAACCAGGAAAAATCTGGTTAGAAACCCTGAAAATCGCCGCAAGTATAGCAATTATCGCAGGTTCGTTTTTATTAGGAAAATACCAGGAAAAATCGGCCTTTAATAGCACAATTTCGGCTTTAGAGACAAAAAATCAGGATTTTAAGCAAACCGCCATGCTCTCCCTAATGGAAAATCAATCTGCCAGCAAGCGCATACAAGGCGTTAATTATATAGAGCAATTTAAAGAGCCAGATCCTGCTATTGTAAACGCGCTTATAGGAAGAATGCAACATGATGACAATGCAAACGTGCGTCTGGCTGCAACCGAAGCTTTAGAAAAATTTACTGCTTCAGAAAATGTGAAAGACGCTTATATAAAAGCTTTAGAAACAGAATCTGATCCCAGTTTGCAAATAAAAATTATACAAATTCTGGTGAAAATTCAGGAAAAAAAGGCAGTAAAACCTATGCAACGCCTTCTAGATACAGACGACACGCAGCCGTTTGTAAAAGATCAAATAAAATCCCTAATGCCGGGTATACTTTAAAATAACATTCATCAATAAAAATCAAACACTTATGAAATCATTTAAATTATTTATGCTCGCTTTATTGATTTCTGCTGTCTCACAGGCACAGGAATACACAACCTCACTTGACGGAGTAAATTGGGTAAAAATTGAATCCCGATCTAGGATTATTGTAAAAACTCATACAAAAAACCAATTGCTAATTAAAAGTTCTGGCACCTATGAAGTTCCAGAAAAAGCTAAAGGTTTAAGACTTGTAGGTGACGGTGTTGCAAATACAGATATAGGTTTTTCTGTAATTAAAGATGATAACAATTTGCTGGTAAAAAATCTTAAAAATTCGCAAGATGATGACACAGTAATTTACCTGCCAGCTTCCCAAAATATAAGTGTTAAAGGTAAAGGGCTTAATGGAATCGAAATCACAGGATTTACGGGTGAGATTGAAGCTACTTCAGACATAACCGGTGAAATTACAATTACAGATGTTTCTGGGCCAGTTACCGCAAACACCACTACAGGAAACATTTCTATTATTTTTAATAAAGTAAATCAAACATCACCTATATCTGTTAATACGGCAACTGGAGCTGTAGATATTACACTGCCTGCAAATACTCCTGCAGATCTTTCACTTGATTCTACAATGGGAGACGTTTACACCAATTTTGACCTGAGCCTTCCCGATAAAAAAGGGTTAAAAGCTATTTCGTCTAAGAAAGTAACAGGTTCTATCAATAATGGCGGCGTAAAAATTCAGCTTAACTCAGCCACCGGCAATATTTACCTCAGAAAAAAATAATAATAATTCATCAATCAAAAAATCATGAGAACAGTTATAACAATACTACTTTGCCTTTGTTTTGCATCTTCAGCTTTCGCTCAAAAAAGCATAGAAAAATCAATAGCTTATAAAGATCAAAACATAGAATTTGACCTTAAATTTGCTAAAAATATAACGCTGAAGGTTTGGGACAAATCCACCATAGAATTAAAAGGAACGATAAGCACATTAGGCGACAAATATTTAGACTTATATAAACTTGAGGTCGATGAGAATTCATCAAAAATAAAAATTGTCTCTAACCCTGAAGCTATGTTTAAAAAGTTTAATGAAGATCGTAAAAATGATAAGAACAATTATTATCTCAACGAGTATGAATATACCGAAGCATACACATTATACGTTCCTAAAAAAGCTACACTTAAAATAAGCAGTATTAATGGCGATTTACAGGCAGATCTGGTAGATGGCACTTTTACTGCAGATCTTATAAACGGAAATATTGAAATTATTGAATATAGCGGCGATCTTGCTTTGTCTACAATTAATGGTACAATTGATCTAAAAGTAATAAACACAAGCCTTAAGGCAGAAACCTTACAAGGACAGATTTATGCTGATGAAAAACTATCGCTTAACAGTTCAGATCAGGTTATGGGTCAAAAAATTAATGGCAGTTTTGACACCGCTGCAAATAGTCTGAACTTGCATACAATCAATGGGAATATATATCTGAGAAGGTAGATAAGCCTATTTTAAATACAGATATTAAGTTTTGCTAAAAGACATTACCTGTAAAATATAAAAGCTTGCTAATAAATTTATTAGCAAGCTTTTTTTGTACCCCGGGCGGGAATCGAACCCGCACTCCCGAAAGAACCGGATTTTGAATCCAACGTATTTATCGCCAAATTTCCATAAGTTATATTATAATCAACTGATTAGCATATATTTAATTTTATATAATATGAATTGATATCGTTTAAAATCATAATTTGTTGTACCTATGTTGTACCAAAAATGATTATCTTTATATCCTAATATTTAAGATATGTCATCAAATGCAAAGATAGTACTTCGGAAAAAGCCTAATAAAGAAGGACATTGTCCTCTTTGTATTCGTATCACAAAAAACCGTCGCTCAAATTATCATTATATAGGTCATAATATTAACCCTAATGATTGGGATGTGAAAAATATTAGAGTTAGAAAATCACATCCTTACTCAGATAGGTTAAACGGTTTGCTTAGTACTAAACTGTCTGAGGCAAATAAAATGCTGATTGATTTGCAGTCGAGCAAAAAGGATATATCGGCAAATCAAATAAAAGAGAAACTTTATACTTCTTCGGAATCAGTTACTTTTTTTGAAGTGGCACAAGACTTTCTTGATGATTTAGAAGCAAACGAAAAGCTGTCTAGGCTTTCAACAGATAAAGCAAGAATTAATCACGTTTTAAAATTTACCACTTCAAAGCAGCTAACCTTTCAAGAAATTGATGAAAATTTTCTAAAGAAATTTAAAACCTACCTCCGTACAAAACACAACCTATCAGAAAGGTCGATAGTAAATAATCTTATTGTGATTAGAACTATCTATAATAGGGCCATAAAATTGGGTATCGTAGATAGAAAACTTTACCCATTCGGTTCGGATAAAATACGAATTAAGTTCCCTGAAACTGAAAAAATAGGTCTTACTCGAAATGAAGTCATAGAGCTAGAATCTGTTGATAACCTTACTAAGAATGAAACTCACGCTAGAAATCTCTGGCTTTTCAGTTTTTACTTTGCTGGCATCCGTGTAGCTGATATATTAAAAATTCGTTGGAACGACATTTTTGATAATAGACTTCACTATCGAATGAACAAGAATTCAAAACTGTTATCCCTAAAAATTCCAGATAAAGTTTTTCCAATTTTGAAAGATTACATAAATGACAAGCAGAGCGATGAGGACTTTATATTTCCTGAAATGAAAAAAGCCGATTTAGAAAATGCTAAAGATGTTTATGCTAAAACAAAAACCGCCAATAAGAAATTCAATAAATATTTGGTAACGGTAGCTGATAAAGCCAAAATATCAAAAAAAGTAACTATGCATATTGCTAGACATACATTTGGGAATATATCGGAAGATAAAATCCCAATTAATATGCTCCAAAAATTATACAGACATTCATCGATTACCACTACAATAAATTATCAATCTAACTTTATGCATAGAGATGCGGATGACGCATTAGATAGCGTGGTAAATTTTTGAAGGAATAAAAAAATCAATTAGCGGATATTTTGTATATGCTAAACCTATCTGTAAAAACAAAATATCCGTTCTTTATCTTTTCCAATAAAAAATTTAGTCTTTCCTTAATAGGAATTAAATTTAAATTGGATCCGCTAATTTTTGATTGAAACATTTTACCAACATTTTAT
>JBALXG010000157.1:0-6557 GCA_036961055.1 Leeuwenhoekiella sp.
CGTCGTCAAAATAATTATTCCATTTACGGGAAAATAAATGGCTTATAAAACGTATTAGATTTTCTTTAGAGTCAATCGCTTCCAATTCATCAGACGTTAATACAAGTAAATGCTGCTCTAAAATGTACTCAACAAGTCCTAAAAGTAACTCTTCCCTATTGGTGAAGTAATGCAAAACCAGGCCTTTACTTATAGCCATATGTTCTGCCAACTTTGATATTGAAGCATTTTCTAAACCTAAATCCTTAGCTACTTCATAAAAAGCAATAATAATTTCTTTGCGGCGCTGCTCACTTATATTCCGTCTACCCATTCTAAAAATTTATCAAAAATAGAATTTTCAAAATTCTATGAGATTACATTTTAATAAATAACATAAAGGAAACATTTATGTAAACATTATTTAATTGAACGAATGGTCAATCTATTTTTCAATCAATATACATTTGGTACAACTTAAAACTGAGACAATGACCTTTTTAAAATTACTTCCTATACTAGTCGTCATAGTGATTCTTCCAAGCACTATAAAGGCTCAACAAAAATATGATGAAAAGCTTCAAAAGAAGGTAGTCTTCATTATTGTTGATGGTATCGCTGCAGATATGCTAAAGGATAATCCATCACCTCGCCTGGATGAGATTGCAAAAAAAGGGGGCTACTCTGATGCCTATGTAGGTGGATTAAAAGGTGGTTACTCTGAAACTCCTACAATTTCAGCCGTGGGATATAATAGCTTACTAACAGGTGTATGGGCAAACAAACATAACGTTTGGGGCAACAGAATTAAAGCCCCCAATTACCACTACCCTACCATTTTCAGATTATATAAAGATACCAATCCTACAGGTAAAACTGCCATTTTCTCTACCTGGTTAGATAACCGTACTAAGCTGATAGGTGAAGCCCTTGTTCAAACCCAAAATATTAAGGTAGACTATGCTTTTGATGGATTTGAATTAGACACTGTTCGATTTCCACATGACTTTGAACGCGAATACATTAAAAACATAGATGCTTTGGTAGCTACAGAAGCAGCACGTTATATAGAAACTGAGGCTCCTGATGTCTCTTGGGTTTATTTAGAATATTCAGATGATATGGGACATGGTTATGGTGATAGTCCACAACTTACAGATGCTATTAAATACGAAGACAGCCTTGTGGGAAAAATTTACGATGCTGTAAAGACTAGAGAAAAATTACATAATGAAGAATGGCTTTTTCTGGTAACTACAGATCATGGTAGATCACCAAAAGATGGTAAAAACCATGGCGGCCAATCTGATCGCGAGCGCAGTACCTGGATTGTAACCAATACTCCAAATACTAATCAATACTTTAAAAAGCAAACGCCTGCCATTGTAGACTTACTTCCTACGATGATAAGTTTCTTAGATATAAAAGTGGCAGAAGACGTTGAGCAAGAATGGGATGGTGTTTCTCTTATTGATCCTGTTGATATCACTCAGTCCTCAGCACAAATTAAGGATGATATCCTTACAATTAAATGGAAAAATTTGAGCGATCAAAATACGCGTGTAACTATATGGGCGAGCGAAACTAATAATTTTAAAACAGGGACTACTGACTCGTATACTAAAGTAGGTGAATCAAAAAACAAAGCAGAATCCCTAGATATAAAACTCAAAAGGGGGCAATTAAAACCATTCAAAATTCTCATAAAAACGGCTAATACTACTCTAAATACTTGGGTTACACAATAATTAATTGAATTCTCTCAAACCAAATCAATCTCAAAAATGAACAAACTCGTAAACTTTTTAGTTCTACTCATTTCCTTTGCATCATTTGCACAGCAACAAGTGAGCGGTGTTGTAAAAGATCCCAATGGTATTCCCATAGGTGGGGTTACCATAATGGTACCTGATACAAATAGGGGTACAATAACCGACTTTGATGGTAATTTTACTATTGAAGTTAATAAAGGCGAAATTTTGCAATTTTCTTATGTGGGATTCACAAAACAATCCCTGACTATCACCAATCAATCTCAGTTGGAAATCACCTTAGCAGAAGATGCGGAAATGCTAAATGCGGTTGTGGTTACAGCCCTTGGCATCCGAAAAGAAGTTAAGGCTCTAGGATATGCTGTACAGGAAGTGGGAGGTGAAACTTTAGAAAAAGCTAAAGAACCTAACTTTATCAATCAACTTTCCGGTAGAGTTGCAGGGCTGAATATTAAAAACTCCACTGATCTATTTCAAAACCCATACATTGAATTGCGAGGTGCTACTCCGCTTTTAGTAATTGATGGTATTCCTGATCGCACGCTTGATATCTGGAAAGTTAATTCTGATGATATTGAAAGCATCAGTGTTTTAAAAGGCGCCACAGCTTCAGCATTATATGGTTCTGTGGGTCGTAATGGAGCAATCATGATTACCACCAAAAAAGGTAAAGAAGGAAAACTAAGTGTCACTCTAAATAATTCCACTTTATTTCAAACTGATTTTATAAAAGTACCAGACGTTCAAACTCAATACGGTAATGGTAACCAAGGAGTTTATGCTTTTGTAAACGGAAGTGGTTCGGGTACTGAAGGTGGCGGTTGGATCTGGGGTCCGCGTTTAGACCAAAGTGACCCTTCGACACCTAGTGGTTTTTTTGAAACAACCCAATACAACAGTCCGATAGACCCAGAAACGGGTGAACTTATACCTATCCCTTACCTTTCTAGAGGAAAAGACAATATCAAGAACTTCTTTGAAACAGGTATTGTACAATCAAATAACGTAAGTGTAAGCTGGGGTAATGAGATGGCAGACGTAAGAATGTCACTTTCTAATAACTATCAGAAAGGTATCGTACCAAATACAGATCTTAAAAATACGTCTTTCAACTTGGCAGGGACGATAAGACCTTCAGACAAGTTGACTATTAATGGAGCCCTTACTTACAATAAACAATTTACAAACAACTTTCCAGAAGTGGGATATGGCCCAACAAATTATCTCTATAATCTTATTTTATGGACGGGTACTGATGTGGATGTACGGGATTTAAAAAATTACTGGCGTCCGGGCGAGGAAGGTATTCAACAACGCCATTTTAATATTTCGTACTACAACAACCCGTACTTTCAGGCGAATGAATATTTAAGGGGTTATAATAAAACCAATATATATGGTAATGCTTCCTTCAACTATGAGATTACAGATAATTTAAGTGTTAAAGGTAGAACAGGTGTTAATGAGTACAGTTTATATCGAGATTATAAAGAACCTAAAAGTTATATAGGTTATGGAAATAAATCCCGAGGAAACTTCTCTATCTCACAGACTGAATATTTTGATATTACTTCTGAGATAGGATTGCATTATGAGAAAAAAATATCGGACAATTTTGGTTTAACGGCTGAAGGTGCTTATGTAAACTATTACCGCAATTCTAAAAATACTTCACAAGCTACAGACGGTTTAAATGTCCCGGGATTTTATAATTTAGATAATAATGCGGGTGCTACTTTATTCGGTTCAAACCGCGAAGAGAAAGAAACAATTAATAGTTTTTACGGCTTTGTAGATTTAGAATTTTACAATGCTTTTTATCTTTCCCTTACCGGGCGTAACGACAAGGTTTCTACATTGCCTGACGGAAACAATTCTTTCTTTTATCCTTCCGCTTCAGGATCTGTTGTCCTCAGCAGTTTATTTGATTTACCCAAATGGGTAAGCTTCGCCAAACTAAGAGGATCCTGGTCTCGTGTATCTGAAGGTAAAATAGGAACAGATCCATATAATTACATTTTAGCATATGAGAAAGGCACTACCTGGAATGGCATTCCTTCTACTTATTTTGGCAGTAATTTATTATCACCAAACTTGGAACCAGAAACTTCAGACACCTGGGAAATGGGTGCCAACTTTCGATTTTTGAAAAACCGTTTGGGAATTGATGTAGCCTACTATGAGGCGCGTGACTACAACAATTTAATATATAGTCCTATTTCAGATGCTTCTGGATATGAAAGTATATTATTAAATGGAGATGAATTTAAGCGTAAAGGTATTGAGGCTACTCTTGATGCAACGCCTGTTAAAACTGAAAACTTTAGTTGGACAACTCAAATTAACTTAAGTCACTATCGTCGTTATCAGAAAGAAATTTACGGAGGTCGTGAGCAGACTGAAGGCTACCTGCGTGCAGGTGATCGTACGGATAAGATTTATTACAGCGTTTATGAAACCAATGCTGACGGTCAAGTGATCTTTGAAAATGGTCTGCCAGTTTCAGACCCCTATGATCGCTTTATTGGCTATGATGAACCAGATCTTACGTACGGAATTTCAAACCAATTGAATTATAAAAACCTGTCCCTTTCATTCCTCTTTGATGGTCGATTAGGCGGATTAATGTACTCAACTACCAATCAAAAAATGTGGTGGGGCGGAACTTCTAAAGGAACCTTAAATCAATACCGTGAAGATGCCAACAATGGTCTAAGCACTTATGTAGGTGATGGTGTTGTAGTAACCGGAGGCGCTGTAAGTTATGATGTTAACGGAAATATCACTAAAGATACACGTACCTATTCACCTAATGAAGTAGCTGTCAATTTCATCAACTTTATGCAGACCACCAGCAATTATCAGAACAAAAATTATCACTATTATAAAGAAACATTTATCAAACTGAGAGAAGTAACATTGACTTATCAGTTTACAGAGTCCATTTTAGAAAAAACACCTTTCGATGCACTTGATGTTTCTCTTGTAGGACGCAATCTATGGTTGGCTTCAAAAATTCCTAATGTAGATCCAGACTCTGGAGTTGATAACCTTCAGGCGCCCTCCACCCGAAATATTGGTTTTAACATCAACGCAAAATTCTAATTTCAAAAACCATAAATGATGAAAAAATATATAGCTATTATTTTTCTCCTGATCTTAGCAAGCTGCTCACAGGTAGAAGATTTGCAAGATGACCCTAATCGGGCAACTCAAGTAACCCCAGATTTACTACTTACCAATATTGAAACAAATGCTTTTAGTACTGTAAGTCTTAATGCAGCACTTGCCAGCAGACAGCTTACTTATACAGATGGTGTAGATTCATATCAATACTATAACTGGCAACGAGGAGATTTTGATGATTATGATGCGTTAAAACAAGTTCAAAAAATGACAGAAGAGGCTAAACGTAATGAAACCCAGGTTTATCAGATACTAGCCAAATTCTTTAATGCTTATTATACCGTTGAGCTAACTCGTGTATTTGGAGATGTTCCTTTTTCTGAAGCCGTAAAAGCTGACTATGGTTTATATATGCCGGTTTATGATAGTCAGGAAACAATCTACAAATCGGTGTTAGATTCTTTAAAATCGGCCTCTCTAGCCTTAGCGGAAAACAATGAAGCAATTAGAGGAGATATTATTTATGGTGGAGATAAAATGGAATGGCAAAAATTAATAAACAGCTACAGTCTGCGGGTATTGATGAGTTTATCAAAAAAAACAGCTGACACTAATCTTGATGTTATTTCACGTTTTAATGAAATTGTCAACAATCCCGGCCAGTATCCAATTTTTGAATCAAATGCTGATAATGCAGCTTTGGTTTTTGTAGATATTCAAAACAACAGGTATCCGTTATTTAATGACAACTCGCTTCAAACGGCTTACTACATTGAAGAATCTTTTGTAGAACGTCTTCAGGAATTTGAAGATCCACGATTGTTTGTTTTCGCTGAAAAAAAACCTAATGCCTCAGACGCTCCTGATGATGACTTTTCTGCTTACGGTGGCCTATACGGTAGCGCCCCCTTAAGTGATAACGGAGCCAAAGCGGTTTCTGGTGAGGCTTCGCGTATTAATCCACGTTATTATAACAGCTCTACAAATGAACCTTCGATACTGATGGGATATCCTGAATTACAATTTACATTGGCTGAAGCTGCAGCCCGTGGATGGATAGATACTCCTGCTGAATCCTTTTACAAAACAGGTATAGAAGCTTCTATGAACTTCTATGGAATTACTGATACTGATGAATACTTGTCTAATTCAGCCATACAGTTGCAAAACAACTCAGACATAGAATCCATTTTAATCCAAAAACACATTGCTTTATTTTTAAATACGGGTTGGCAAATATTTTACGATCAGCGCCGTACAGGCCTTCCTGAATTTAATGTAGACGGAGGAGGAATTTTAAATAACGGACTTATTCCTAAACGTTTTATGTATCCTCAAAATGAAACGATCAATAATCCACAAAACCTGAATGATGCCATTAGCAGACAATTTCCAGAGGGTGATAATATTAATGGCTTGATGTGGTTAATCAAATAAAAGTTAAGTTAGTAAATACTGAAAATTTAAATCACTTCCTTAGTATAGAGTCATAATTATTCATCTTTTTAAAGGTAAATCAGACAGGTGCGTAATTAGGTGCTTATTATCAAAATTAAATATACAAATATTTGATTTTCAGCAACATAATAACGCATGGATAGTTCCTCTTTCTCCGCCAAGGATTGCACAAAATCCCCCAAAAGCCCACAAACACTACGTTTGTGGGCTTTTTTATTTTTC
>JBALXG010000158.1:0-6550 GCA_036961055.1 Leeuwenhoekiella sp.
TATCGAGTCCATTAAAATCATAGAACGGTCCGTCTGGATTATCGCTTCGGCCTACGCGAACATTATATTTGGTTTGCAGCCAGTCGTAGGCGATGAACATATAATATTTATCCTGTTCTTCATTGTAAATAACTTCGGGACCTTCAATATTTCCATTAATTGAATTTCCTGTAAAACCACGTTGAGCGATGCGCTTACCTTTATCACCCGAAGAATCTGCGAGACCTGTGGCAGCATTTAGTTTTAAATAATAAATACCATCCCATGCCGAACCGTAATACAGCCAATGCTGTCCGGTTTTATCAACTACTACTGTAGGATCAATAGCATTAGTTTGAACTGAATTATCATCAACCGAGGTTACAACCAAATCTTTCTCTGTCCATGGACCTAGTGGCGAATTTGAAGTTGCCAGACCAATAACACTGAGACGCGGAGTACTTGAAGATAATGAGTAATATAACCTGTATTCACTACCAACTTTCATAACAAAAGGCGCCCATAATGCATTGAAGGGATCGTCACCTTTGCTTTTTATAAACTGACTCCCTTTCGCCGGAAGGCCATCAAAAACCCACCCTACAAATTCCCAGTCAATAAGATCTTTTGAACGACGAATCTGAATTCCCGGTCTTATTTCTGAACCAAAAGAAACATCTGTATTGTAGCAATAATAGGTGTCGCCAACTTTTATAATAGAAGGATCATGCACATTATAAGGCCCCCAGTTATAAACATTTTCAGCACCGGCGACGTCATAATATGTGTCAGTAATATTATCTACAGTATAGGTTGATTCGGGCTCTTCCTGAGGAACTTCAGGAGTCTGAGGTTCTTCTTCAGGGTTTTCTGTAGAACTGGTATCTTCTCCAGAATCCTTAGAACAGCCCGTCGCAACCAAACATGCACACAAAAAAAAGCGATAAATATCTTTACGGAAAAACCAGGTTTTTTTCATTAGAAATCGGTTATTTTCCCTCTAAAACCACCACTGAAAATGGAGGAATTGTTAATTCAACAGTACCTTTTTTCAGTTTGAAATCTTTGAAAGTTTTGGGTGTAATTTCTTCAGGATTATCAAAAGTATTATGATCCTGAAGTGTACCTGAAGTCAAAATCTGCCCGGTGAATGATTTAATGCCCATTTCGTTTAAATCAATAGAAACGGTATTGCTTTTAGAGGCATCAATATTTACCAGCGAAATGTGAACGAGACCAGCTTTATCTTTAGAAGCTGAAGCGTTTATCGCAGGTAATTTTTCACCATTGAACACATAATCAGGAGAATCTAATTCTAACGGAATCAACTGTGCATCCTGATGTACATTGTACATTTTCATCACATGATAAGTAGGCGTTAAAATCATTTTTTCGCCCTCTGTTAAAATCACAGCTTGTAGCACATTAACTACCTGAGCAAGATTTGCCATTTTCACACGTTTTGCGTGATTATTGAAAATGTTAAGGTTCATACCCGCGATCATCGCGTCACGCATTGTGTTTTGCTGATAAAGAAATCCGGGATTTGTACCTTCTTCAACATCGTACCAGCCGCCCCATTCATCAACTACAAGCGCAACTTTATTTTCAGGATCGTATTTCTGCATTACTTCGCTATGCTTTGTAACGAGTTCTTCCATCAACCAGGATTGCTTCATGATATTAAAGTACTGCTCTTCAGAAAATTTAACCGAAGGGCCTTTTGCAGACCAGCTTAAAACCGAGTAATGATGCAATGCTACACCTTGCAATAAATTATGTGGAATATCCCGCATCAAAACTTCCGTCCAGTGATAATCTGCATCACTTGCGCCAGAAGCAATTCTGAATAATCCACCATCTAAACCTGCGCCAGACATAAAAGTGGCGTATTTTCTGTAAATATCTGCATAGTATTCTACACGCATATTACCGCCGCAGCCCCATGCTTCATTACCTACACCCCAATATTTAACTCCCCAGGGTTTATCTCTTCCGTTTTCCTTTCTCCAGTCTGACATTGGGCTAATGCCATCAAAATTTACATATTGTACCCAGTCTGCCAATTCTTGGACTTCACCGCTACCTACATTTCCTGCTAAGTAAGGTTCTGCTCCTAATTCTTCGCATAAGTTTAGAAAGTTATGTGTACCAAAACTATTGTCTTCCGTCACATTTCCCCACCAGGTATTCACAATTGTAGGGCGTTCACTTTGAGGACCAACACCATCTTTCCAGTGATAGGTATCTGCGAAACAGCCACCCGGCCAGCGTAGATTAGGAATTTTAAGTTCTTTAAGTGCATTAATGATATCATTACGCACTCCAGCTGTATTAGGAATGTTACTTTTTTCACCAACATAGAGTCCGTCGTAGATACATCGCCCTAAATGTTCGGCAAAATGACCGTAGATGTTTTTATTGATTGTGGGTGCATCTGGATTTGCTTCCAGTTTTACTGTTGCCTGAGCAAATGACAAACTTCCTGCGAGTACCAGGCACGAGAAGCTTAATTTGATCTTGTTTTTTAGTTTCATAAACCGATTTTTATGTGTTTTTGTGTGCTTTTAAATATTTTAAAAGGATAATCTCACTTGATGTTCTATTGCATCAAGTGAGATTGATGAAGAATAATTTTAGCTATTCTAGTATCCTTCTTTTTTTAATTAGCTGAATTAGGTTCAAGATTAGGATTTACATCTAATTCAGTTTGAGGAATAGGTAAATACTCTTTCCCCGGTGTCCATGAATTAAAATCGTTATCATGAGCTTTTAGTTCTGCTAATTTAGCGCTATCGTATAACCAACCCCATCTTACAATATCGTGAATACGTATTCCTTCAATAGAAAATTCAAGAGCGCGTTCATGCGCAATTTGATCTCTCATTTGCGACTGCGTCATGTTGGGTTTTACTACCATGAGATCTGGTAAATCTGCCCGGTCACGCACCTGTTGTATAAAACCATAAGCCTGAGTTGTCTGTCCCATTTCATTTAAAGCTTCGGCATTCATAAGTAAAATATCTGCATATCTTAAAAGACGATAATTAATATCAGATAATTCTACACTTCCCTGACTTTCTGTAGTAAAGCCAAAACCATCATGTGTATATTTTCTGGGATAAATTGCATCTTCTGCATGTGGCCAGGGTCTGCCGCCATAAACTGTTGTAGAATTAGCTTCGGGCTCATAAGAAGCTAAAGCGCTTAACAATCTGGGATCAACGCCTCCATCTTTAGTTTTTTCAACCTTATATTCATTATATATCCATCTTGTGGGTAAAAAATCAGAATACCCATAACCATCCATTGCATATGTATGACCCACAGATGAAACTTGCATCCATGCTGAAGTAGGCTCGCCACCATAATTCTTAACAGTACCACCTACCTGATCTGGAGTCGCAAATTGAACTTCAAATAAAGATTCATTATTATTCTCAGTAAATGGACTAAAGTTATCCTTATAATTAGCAACCAGACCGTAAGTATTTGCCTGAGCTCCTGATATTAATTTTTGAAATTCTGAAGATGCATTGCTCCATTGCTCAGTATAAAGATAAGCTTTGCCTAAAAATCCGGTCGCGGCTCCCTTTGTTGCTCTTCCCACCTGACCCTGATCTTCACCAGAAACATTATCAAAATTTACAGGAAGCATGTTTTGTGCAGCTGTAAAGTCTGCAATAATTTGTGCCCAAATCTCATCTTCACTTGCAGTAGCCGGATAATATTCTTCCTCACTTTGAGCAACCGTAAGTATTAAAGGTACTTTTTGAAAATTAGTAACCAAATTGAAATATGCCAGGCCGCGTAAAAAATATGCCTGACCTAAACAACGGTTTTTTAAACCTTCGTCCATTTCAATTTCTGGTACACGGGTTAAAACCTGATTTGCCCTGAAAACTTGCTGATAATAGGCAGCCCAAGTCCATTGCACAGGTCCTGATGTGGGCAAGATTGTGAAATTTGCCACCTGAATTAAATCTAACCACGGACTATCACCGGTAAAATCATCTCCGCGACCATCTGTAAGTGCTGGTGTCATACGCATGTAGTAGCCATCTATCAATAAACTATTATATACAGCATTAGTTCCTTCAACCGCCTGATCTGCATCTAACCAAAACTCTTCTGCAGTCTGACTATTGGGGTTTGTCAATTCTAATTCATCATCGCAGCTTGAAAGAGCGATAACTGAAAGTGACATCAATATAAATTTATATGTTTTCATAATATTAAATTGTAAATCCATTAAAAGGTTAGTTCTACACCTAACATATAGGTTCTGGGTCTTGGATACGTACCATTGTCATAACCGGGGTTAAAAACACCAGAGGTGAAGTCAGGATTATAGCCTTTATACTTCTGAAATGTATGTATATTTTGCAGCGTTGTGTAAACTCGAACGTTTTGCAGTACACTATTAAATACAGTTTCTGGTAATGTATATCCTACAGATATAGTATTAAGTCTAAGATAATCACCTTTTTGTAACCATCCTGGTCTGTTTGAATCTCTTGCATTTCCGTTAGGATCATTTGCAACTACTCGGGGAATATTAGTATCTGTATTTTCAGGTGTCCATCTATTTAGAATATCCTCATGCGAGTTTAGATAATCTGTTGACCACATCAATGTTCTGTAAAGTCTGCTGTTGATATAATACCCTGCTGCTCCTGAAGCAAAGACAGTAAAGTCAAAATTCTTATATCTACCGGTAAAGTTTAGACCAAAATTTACACTTGGGATAGCACTTCCTAAAAAGGTACGGTCATCGGCATTAATTACACCGTCGTCATTTAAATCTCTAAATATAATATCACCAGGCGCCGTTAATGCACTTTGAAAAGCGTGAGCATCAACTTCTGCTTGTGATTGAAAAATTCCCTCATATTCATAACCAAAATGCTGCCCTACTTCTGCACCTACCTGTGTTTTAGAACCGGTTCCATAAATGGGCTCATCATTACCGCCTAAAGCCAGTACTTCATTATGTAGTGTACTTGCATTTGCCGAAATATCAAAACTGAAATTATTATCATTATTATAATGATACGTAAGTTCCATATCCAGTCCTTTATTTCTAAGGCTACCCGCATTTACAACAGGAGCCGTATTGATAGAACCTGTAGAAGAAGGAATAGGTACGCCCACAAGAACATCTGTAGTTTCTTTATTATAATATTCTACAACAAGATCAAGTGACCTGTTAAATAAACTTGCATCAAGTCCCACGTTTATAGAAGTGGTTGTTTCCCATTTAATATCTTCAGAAATAATACTAGTCTGAAGACCACCTGTTGAAATACTTCCATCAAAATTATAAAGTATATTTCTGTTAATTACAGGCTGATAGAGGTAGTCCGCTATATTCTGATTACCTAATTCACCATAACTACCGCGTAATTTAAGCTCACTTATTATGTCTTTAGGAACGTTAAAAAAGTCTTCATTTGTTATTCTCCAGCCAACGGCAATTGAGGGAAATGTTCCGAAACGATTTGCAGGAGCAAATCGAGAAGAACCATCGCGTCTTACTGTACCCGTAATTAAGTATCTATCATCAAAGTTGTAGTTTATACGACCAAAATAAGAAGCCAGTGAACTGTAATATTCATTACCGCTAGCTGTTTGATTTTCACCATTTGATAAAACCGGATAATAAGGTTTAGGTAGGTTTTCAGAATGACCTGTGCGAACAACCGTTGAGTTTTTTTGGTAAGTCTGTCCAACTAAAACATCTAATCTATGCTTGCCTAAAATTGCATTATAATTCAGAGTGTTTTCAACAAGACTTACAGTATACATTCTGGAATTATCATCAAGCAATGATTTTCCCGAATTAAAAAAATAGCCCATTTCAAAAGCCGGTACGAATGAGAAGTCCCGCGCCGTTGTTTTATCATAACTTAAATTAAGTTTGTAGGTTAGAGTATGATTATCTGAATCAATAAGTTTAATTTCAGGATTGATTACCGCAAAAGTCCTGTCTACTTCAACTGAATTTGTAAACAAACTATTTATACCTGGTACATTTAAAGCAATAGTTTGATGTATTTCTGAACTTGTACCTGCATAACCACCTTCATTATTTTCATCATAAAGAGCTAAGGTAGGTATCGTTATCACCAAGTCATTAATTAATGGCGGTCTGCCGCCAGTAAGCACATCACTTCTAAAGGTTAGTGAATTCTCAAATGAATGTGTGTAATATAGTGATGGTGAGATTTTAAATCTACCCTTTTCCATAACAGTATTGATTCTTCCTGAGTAGCGCTCATAAGTAGGACCGTTACCCACAAAAAGACCTTCGTTAGCATAATAATCTGCAGATGCGTTGTAAGTAATATTCTCACCACCTCCAGAGAAATTGAAATTATGATTTTTCCGACTTCCGCTTTTTAAACCAATTGACTGCCAGTCATTATCAATATCATCTACAAATAATGGTGAGTCTGGGTCATTTCCTGCAATTAGAGGAAGGTTTGCATTGATGCGCTTTTCATTTACGATCATTTGATAATCTACTCTACCAAGAACGGGCATCTTTTGAGTTACCTCATCAACACCG
>JBALXG010000159.1:0-6549 GCA_036961055.1 Leeuwenhoekiella sp.
AACTAAAATCAGGAAAGACTAATATGCTATTTAATGCTTGTAATATTAAAAATATTGAATAAATTTTTAATATTTTTTTGAAATAGCAACTGAATAAAAACATTACAAGTCAAAGCGATTCTATAACAGGATTATAATTGGACTTGAAGATTTTTGATACTGAAATTCAATGTTTGTAAAACTATAGTGTAATCTCCAAAAAAACATAATTACACAAAAAATGGTTGCCAAATAGATAAGCAAATTTTGAAAACCACTATCTAATTAAGAAAAACCAAGTGTTTTGCCATATTTAAATTCTAGAATTTCAATAAATCCATTTAGTTAAAAACCTCCTTAAAATAGCGAAAAAACGCCCAAAAATTGCAAAAATCGATTATGCTTATAAAGAATTTGTTTATCATTTATGGCATGATGGTTTACTTGTGATCCATTCGAGATTAATCATGTTCTATGTGTCGATACTAACTTTAACAGTATTGCTAATGAAGAACTAGAATCTTCCTATATCCTAATCCTGTTACAGATTTCATAAGCCTCAATTTAAATAGTATTAGCGGGTGATTTACCGGCAAACTCAATACTATTTATGGATCATATTACAGAGCTTACCTCTTAATATAGAAAGAGGTGATAATCAAAATATATTGGACATAAGTTTGTTTTCAGAAGATATTTATATACTTCAGTTAACGGGAGAAAATGGTTCTATAATGATTGAGATAGTCAAAAGTAAAATCATAGTATTTTGTCTAAAAAGAAAAGCAGCAAGTTAACCTTGCTGCTTTTTTATTTATCATTTTCATTAGCCTAGGCGACAATAGGCTCTGCGTACAGATCAAAATCCTCAGCTTCAGTAATGCGCACAGTAGTATATTCACCGGTTTTTAAATAATGCTTATTGGCGTCAATTAAAACTTCGTTGTCCACATCAGGAGAGTCAAATTCTGTTCTTCCAATAAAGTAATTGCCTTCCTTGCGATCTACAACAATACGAAAGTCTTTACCTATTTTTTCCTGATTTAGTTCCCAGCTTATCTGCGATTGAATAGCCATAATCTCATTTGCACGTTCCATTTTTACATCTTCAGGAACATCATCTTCCAGATTATAAGCGTGTGTATTTTCCTCGTGAGAGTATGTAAAACAGCCTAAACGCTCAAAACGCATCTCCTGCACCCAGTCCCTCAACAATTCAAAATCTTCCTGAGTTTCGCCTGGATAGCCGACTATAAGTGTTGTACGAATTGTCATTTGTGGAACCTTTTCTCTAAAAACTTTTAAAAGAGCATTAGTTTTTTCATATGTCGTGCCACGACGCATTGACTTGAGCAACTTCGTAGAAATATGTTGTAGGGGAATATCAATGTAATTACAGATTTTAGGCTCTTCCAGCATCACATCAAGAACATCCATAGGAAAACCCGTAGGAAAAGCATAATGCAGGCGTATCCACTCAATACCTTCTACTTTCACAAGTTCTCTCAGCAATTTTGCAAGTGCTCTCTCCTTGTAAATATCTAAACCATAATATGTCAGGTCCTGAGCAATTAAAACCAGCTCTTTTATACCCTTTGCAGCCAGTTTTTCGGCCTCAATAACCAGGTTTTCTATAGGAGTACTTTTGTGCCCTCCACGCATTAATGGTATAGCACAAAAGGAACAAGGCCGGTCACAGCCTTCTGCTATTTTAAGGTAAGCATAGTTTTTAGGTGTAGTAGTTAAACGCTCTCCTATGAGTTCATGCTTATAATCTGCTCCCAAAGCTTTTAATAAACCGGGGAGTTCTGTAGTGCCAAAATATTGATCAACATTAGGAATTTCTTTCTGCAAATCAGGTTTATATCTTTCAGATAGGCAACCTGTAACAAAAACTTTATCTACTATTCCATCTTCTTTTTTCTGAACATATTCCAGAATAGTATTAATAGATTCTTCTTTAGCATTAGCAATAAAACCGCATGTATTTATGACAACAACATTACCTTCCTCTTCGTGTACAACCTCCTTATTATTGGCACGCAGTTGTCCCATTAAGACCTCACTGTCATAAACGTTTTTAGAACAGCCTAGTGTGACTACGTTTATTTTATTCTTCTTTAAGGTTTTAGTACGCATAATGCTCCTGATTTTGGGACGGCAAAGATACGTGGAATTAACCTTTTTCCGGTAAATTATAGCTAAAATTAAATTTTATTGAATCATTAAGGCAATTCTCCCCTATTCATAATTAGCAGGAACTTTTCGCTTATGCGAAATAGACTCGTATGCATAGGCTAGTTGCAACAATAATTCCTCAGATAAAGTAGGCGCAATAAATGTAAGTCCCATAGGTCTGTTATTATCCTTATAACCCATGGGTACTGTAATCGCAGGATATTTTGCGACAGCTGCATAACCCGCCATATAATTATTTATTGATAAAACAGCATCAAGATTATTGCTCTTCATAGGCACATCAAAAAATGCTCGGCCATTGGTTTGTAAAGTATCTTTAATCGCAGAGAATTCTTTAGCTGAAGCTTTATCTGCCAAAACACCATAAAATAATTTTTGGCCATAGGGCATTCTTATTACAGAATCTTCCTTATTATAGCTTGTAACAGCATCCAGATCCCTCACATTAAGTGATTTATCACCATATTTATTTATGTAAGCAGGCAAATCTTTTTGCATATCCAGATTTAAAACTCTTGTAAACTGTGGTAATTTAATATCCTGCTGTTCTATCTCAATTAGATTAGCCCCGGCTTCTTTTAAATCGTTTACAGCATTTGCATAGAGGGTATCTTCCATAGATTCTTTAAAATAACCTAGTCGCTTTTTGCTTAGAAATGCTTTTACGTCAGTAATATTTTTTATTCCGGCAGTGTAATCCTGAGCCGGAGCCTTTAACTTTTCTGAAGCTGAATCTTCTTTATCAGTGCCTGTCATGGCATTAAGCAAAATAGCGTTATCTATGACGTTTCTGGTCATTGGGCCAGGCGTATCAAGCGTGCTCGATATAGGCACAATACCGCCTCTGCTCAAAAGCCCAATTGTAGGTTTTAAACCAACTATTGAGTTAGAACTGGAAGGTGAAAGTATAGATCCTGAAGTTTCTGTGCCTACCGCTGCAACAGCAAAATTTGCTGCAGTACTTACACCACTTCCTGAACTTGAACCTCCTGTATCATGAATTTTTCTTCCATAGGGGTTAAGTGTTTGTCCGCCTACTGCTGAGTATCCGCTGGGACAATCACCACAAAAGAAATATGCCCACTCACTCAGGTTTGCTTTACCTAAAATTAGAGCACCATTCTCTCTTAATCGCTGCACGATAAAAGAATCATCTGCATTATTATTTTCAAAAACTACGGCTCCGGCAGTAGTTGGCATTTCTGAAGCATTAATATTATCTTTTAGTAAAATAGGCATTCCTTTAATTGAATAAATATCAACTTCATCTGCAATTGAATCAAGTTTGCGCGCCTCAGCAATCACATTTGGATTAATTGCTATAACCGAATTAAGAGACAAATCATTTTCCCTGTCATATTTTTTTATTCTATTTAGATAGAATAGCACTAAATCCTCATAAGTAAGATCTCTATCTGCCACCGCCTGTTGAATTTGCGGAATGCTTTTCTCATAAACCAAAGATTTGATTCTATTATAATCCTGAGATAAAAAACCTGCCATTTCAGCATCAAAATCGGCCCAAATTGAGTCTTTTTTAAGAATTTTTGAATCAAGAACTTTGAACTCCATTTCTTTCATTGAAGGAGTTTCCTCATGAAGTTCATCATCACTATTTAGCGGTTGATCTTTATCTTTACAGCCAACTAAAGCTAAAAAAATTAAAAGAAGTAGACTTTTTTTCATAAAAATATTTTTATTAAAAATACAAAAAGACACCTTGTTATTTAAGGTGCCTTTAAATTCTGAATGCTTTTTATATTATACTTTATTATGGTTCTTAATAATGAAAATAGCTGAATTTTTCAGGTGTAAAATTAAATTTTTATGAATTTCTGAGTAGTATTTCCTTTGTCTGTTTTAAGTCGAAATATATACAATCCTTGTGGTAAATTTTCTACGCTAATTACAAAGTTTTGATTTCCTTCTTTTAAAGTGTAGGTTTGAAGCAAACATCCTGAAATATCCACTATTTCAAGCTTTTTTGCATGTGCGCTTTTCTCTATAGCAATATTGAGTTGTTGCTCAACAGGATTTGGAAATAACTTAAAAAATTTTAAATCACTTTTATTTTCGACGATTTCGGTTTTTAAAAGCTGCTCTGGTAGAAAGGCAGCAAAAGTTCCTTTAGCACCATTTCCGCCAGAGGCAAATAATCTACCATTAATGACATCTGCTACAACAGAAAAACGCTTAGATGGGTAGTTTGTAAACTGAGCCCATTTGTTTGTTACCGTATTATACGCATATACCTCATTGTGACTGCCGCCACCATGATTTATTTGACCACATACAGTAAAAATATAATCTCCATATGGAAAAACTGAACTGTGAATATGATTAAAAGGCTGAGGCATATCTGTTACATGAGTCCACTCGTCTGTAACGGGATCATACCTGTGCACATCATCTTGTGGTACCAGCTCATCATCGTGTTCCTTTTGGCCACCTAATACATAAAGCTTACTGTCAATTACTGCTGTTCCAAGATGATTACGCGGATTTGGCATAGGAGACCCATAGGTCCATCCAGCTTGCAAATTACTTAAATCAAGGATTAAAAGATCTCCCTGATCTTCATTACGTGGTCTATTAGTACCTGCTACAAAATACAGTTTTCCATTAATAAAATCAAGTTCTCCTGCAGCACGTTCTACAGGGAATTGAGGAAGTTCTGTATAATCATTTGAAGCGACATTATAGCGATATACTCGTGTAGATCCAAACTGCTGTCCGGTACCTTTTGTATTTGCCGCATAACCGGCAGCTATATAAATATCTGTCCCATCAGTAGTCCAGCCCATATGGGTAGCTCCTCCGGCACCAGAATTAGTTGCCATAGGGGGCATATTAGTTAGTTGCGTCCAGGTATTGTTACTGGGATCATACACATGTACATCTGCCTTTGGGGCATAATTAGGGCCAAAACCTCCAAAAACATATAGTTTCCCTCCTGCAGTACCACCCGTAGCTTCAGCATGTCCATTAGGATGATCTTTTCTTTTCTGCCAGTTGATAGAATAGGTTTGAGATATAGTTACTTCAATATCTTCAACCTCAATCGTAATAGTGGCCTGAGAAGTATCACCATCATTATCCTGAACTTTTACTATAAGTTCTACGGGACCTAAACCAGAAAGTAAATATTTAGGATTATTAACACTAATCTCTCCTGTATCTGCATTAATTTGAAAAACCTGCATGGCATTATAGGCAGGATCCTGGTCTGAATCACTGGGAGGCGGATTACTGCTTTTCAAAAAAGAGGCTTGAATTATTGTGTAATTTACAATTGTGCCGTCATCTGAAGCCATAACTATCCCTACTGAAGTTCCTGATGAACTTCCTTCTGTAATTTTAAAAGACTGCGCTACAATTTGCGGGTTGGCAAATCGAGCAGTAGCTAATTCTTCTAAACCTGTATTAAGATTGAAAGATGATAGGCTAAAAGATATAATAACAAGACCCGCCATTTTTAAAAAATGGTAGCCTAATGTTGGGTAGTTTTTCATTTCAATAGCTAAAATTTTAGTTTTTATTCCTAAGAGAAATATAGATATAATTACAAGATTCAACAACGTCCAAGACATTATTTTAAATTATTTTCTAAAAATTTACAAAACAAAAAAAAACGCCACCTTACGGCAGCGTTAAATTATTGTGAAAATAGACAAAAATTATACCTTATAAATCGACTTAAATTGTATCAAATAAACCTCAAATACAAACTATTTAAAGAAAGAATCTACAAATTCAAATTTATTGAAAACCTGTAGATCTTCTATACCCTCCCCTACTCCTATGTATTTGACGGGAATCTGAAACTGATCGCTAATGCCAATAACGACACCGCCTTTTGCTGTTCCATCAAGTTTTGTTACGGCAAGTGAAGTTACCTCCGTAGCCGCTGTAAACTGCTTAGCTTGCTCAAAGGCATTTTGACCTGTAGAACCATCAAGAACTAAAAGAACTTCATCAGGCGCATCTGCAATTACCTTTTGCATTACTCTTTTAATTTTTGTCAGCTCATTCATAAGATTGACTTTGTTATGTAATCTTCCTGCGGTATCAATAATCACAACATCTGCATCGAGTTTTAAAGCACTCTGCAATGTGTCAAAAGTTACAGAAGCAGGATCGCTGCCCATTTGTTGTTTAACAATGGGTACATCTACACGGTCTGCCCAAATCTGCAACTGGTCAATCGCAGCTGCACGAAATGTATCTGCCGCACCTAATACCACTTTTTTACCTTGTTTTTTAAATTGATATGCGAGCTTGCCGATAGTTGTGGTTTTGCCTACACCATTAACACCCACAACCATTATAACATACGGCTTCTTATTAGGCAAAACAAATTCTGTAGCATCA
>JBALXG010000015.1:0-16711 GCA_036961055.1 Leeuwenhoekiella sp.
CGTGGCAATGCGCGAAGCATTTCGATTAAATCCTTTTTTAAATCCGTATGGGCTTGATGGCGAATTATTTCCCCTACCGGGAAAATTAACCGATGGAGATGGGAATTATATTATAAATAAAACAAGTACCTATAATCCTATTTTAGAGATTAATAATACTACAGATAATGTACGTCGCTGGAATATGATAGGTAATACATATTTTCAATATAAACCCGTGGAGTGGCTTTCTTTCAAAACCGCATTTTCAGCTGGTTTTGAAAGCAATCGCAGAGGTCAGGCATGGGGTGCTCTTACAAACACAGGTGTGAGTAATAACAATTTACCTTCTGCACGGGTTGATAAAAGTCAAAATTTTAATTATACCTGGGATAATCAGTTTAATATAAATAAGATTTTTAATGAGATTCATTCTTTTAATCTTTTAGGGCTTTATAGTATTTATTCTAACAGTACAGAAACATCTTTTGGCAGCTCGCGAAATATGCCTTTTGATACCTCTTTTTATAATCTGGGAAGCGGAGAGCAGGGAACTTTTGATCTGGGATCTAATTACATCAAACAAACTTTAGTATCCTATGCCTTAAGACTCAATTATTCATTTAATGATAAATATTTATTGACGTTATCAAATCGCTGGGATGGTTCTTCATTACTATCAGAATCAAATCGCTGGGATTCTTTTCCTTCTGCCGCAATAGGCTGGAATATATCAAATGAAGATTTTCTTACTGAATCTGCAACTATTTCTAACTTGAAGTTACGCGTAAGTTATGGTTATACAGGTAACAATATTATTAGGCCTTATTCATCCCTGAATATTTTAAACAATCAGACCTATTATGACTATAATGGCAATGTTTCAAATGGTTATGTTGCTAGTGCTATTGCAAATAAAAAGCTGGGATGGGAATCTACAAGGGAGTTAAATGTAGGTCTGGATTTTGGTTTTTTAAGAGATCGTATTTCAGGTAGTGTAGATATTTATGATCGCCTTTCTGATGATCTTTTACTAGAGCAACAATTACCCAGCGAAACAGGTTTTAGTTCCATTAGCGCAAACGTGGGTTCTGTAAATAACCGTGGAGTAGAAGTAGCGCTGACTACGAGAAATATTCAAACTGAAAATGTAACCTGGACGACATCGTTCACATTTACTAAAAATACAAACGAAATAAGATCTATCTACAATCAAAGTGAGGTTGATGATATTGGGAACAACCTGTTTATAGGAGAATCTACAGATGCTATCTACAATTACAAATTTATAGGAATCTGGCAGGCAGATGAGGCAGAGGAAGCGGCAAGCTTCGGTATGCAAGAAGGTCAGGAAAAGATTCTTGATTTAAATAATGATGGGCAATACACTCCTGATGACCGGTTTATTATAGGATCATCAAACCCTGACTGGACGGGTAGTTTCTTTACCTCCCTGCGGGTTAAGAATTTTGACCTTTCAGCATCTGTAATCGTTACAGAAGGCGTTCTCACTTATAGTCCGTTTCATGCGAATTTTACAGATACAAGAGACCGTGGTCGTCAAAAACTTGATATTGACTGGTATGTTCCGGCAAATGATGCAGGATTACCTGTGCGATATTCAAACAGCTATCCGCAGCCGCGTAATGAAGGTACTTTCTGGAGAAACAACGGAGTAGGTTATTATAAGGATGCTTCTTTTGTAAAAGTGAAAAATATAGCTCTGGGATATAATCTTGATGCCAGACTTTTAGAAACTTTAAATATTTCAAAGATGCGTATTTATGCAAACGTGCTTAATCCATTTGTATTTACAGATTATGACGGTTATGATCCTGAATGGGCCGGTGCAGATTTCAATATAGGCAGACCTAGTTCAATTACTTTCCAATTAGGGTTTAACTTAACATTTTAACAAGATGAAAAAGATATATTATAACACGGTTTTATTAGCATTGACGCTGATTTTTACTGGCTGTCAGGATTATCTGGAAGAAGATAATAAATCTAACGCTACCGCAGAAGAATTTTATGTAACAGCAGAAGGCTATCAATCTCTGGTAAATGTAAATTATTCCCAGTTGCGCGAGATTTATGGTAATGAGCCCTGGCTTTTTGCTTGTGGTACAGATATGTATGCAGAAGGTCGCGAGGCAGAACCGCCGGGATTAAGTCAGTATACACAACTTAATGCATCATCAGAAGGTATAGATTTATTGTATGATGAAGGTTTTAAGGCTATTCAGACTGCAAATACAGCAGTATATTACTATGATCTTACAGAACAAACTTCTGACTTAGACAGACAATTGGGAGAAATACGTTACTTAAGAGCAAACGCCTATTTTCTTTTGGTACAAACCTATGGCGGTGTACCGTTAATTACAGATTATTTTAGAGAACCTGTTTTATCTTTTGATCGTAACAGCGCCGAAGAAATTTATGCTTTTATTATTTCTGAATTAGAAGCTTCATTAAATTCAGTTCCTGATGAGCAATTTCAGGGTAGAGTAACAAAACGTGCGGTAAATCATTTACTGGCGCTTGTATATTTAACACGCGGTTATGAGAGTTTTGGCAGTGATACAGATTTTACCAAAGCAGCAGGTTTTGCTGATGCAGCGATTGCGGGTCAGGGCTTAAATCTCACTTTTGAACAACTTTGGACCCCTAATTACACGGTTAATGAGGAAACATTGTTTTCGGTACAGTATGATGAGAAATCTGTAAGTACAGATCCTTTTAGTTATGGTAATATGCAAACATCATATTTTCGTCCTTATCAGGGAGGATCCGAAGTGGCTGGAGACGCGCCTTACGGGACTTATACTTTGTGTTCTACACAATATGCGATTGATTTATTTACTGAAGATGACGATCGCTGGTACACCACATTTATGTATGAGGTTTATAATCGCTATTTTGATTATTACGATGTGGAAGATAAAAGCTCTTTAACGGTAGATCATTATTACGCTCCATCCTGGCAAGATACTCCTGCAGATAAAGACGCGTATATGGCTGCTCATCCTGAAGCAACATATCACGCATATGGCTCGTATGTGCCATCAGTAAATCCTTCAACAGATTATCAGACGATTCCGGTTAGAAAATTTGATGATCCTGGAGCTCCGTTTGGCACAAGTACAAACAGACGCGATATAATTCTTTCCCGTTTAGGAGAAACCTATCTTATAGCTGCTGAAGCTTATCTAAAAGCAGGCGATCCTGTAACCGGACTAAGCCGACTTAATATTGTGCGGGAGCGGGCAGGAGTTGCAGATGCTACGATTGCCGAATTTAATATCGATTATATTCTTGATGAACGTGGTCGTGAACTATTAGGCGAGTATCACCGCTGGTTTGATTTAAAACGCACCGGGACTTTGGTAGAAAGAGCTTCGGCGTATCATTATCTTATCAATCCGGCAAATTTTAACGGAGCTAATGGCGAACTCAAAATCCTGAGGCCAATACCGCAAAGTGCTATTGACCTTAATCAAAACAGGGATTTTCAGCAAAACCCTGCATATCAATAGTTTTATTGTTTAAAATCAAGAAAAAGCTTGCCGAAAATTTCGAGTGGGCTTTTTCCATTTTAAAATGGAAATTCGTTTAGATAAATAAAATCAGGAAATTATAAGCGTTTAATAAGTCAAATTAAATTTTGAAACAAACAAATTAATTTTGAAAGTCAAGTCCATATATTGCATTTTTCTTATTGTTTTTTCCATTTCCCTGCCGGCGCAAACTCCGTATAAATCTTCTGTTTGGGTGGCAGATCAGGGAGACGGAACTTACAAAAATCCTATTTTACACGCAGATTATTCAGATCCTGATGTTGTACGTATTGGCGACGATTATTACATGACTTCTTCGAGTTTTAACGCCGCGCCAGGTCTACCGGTTTTACACTCAAAAGATCTAATAAACTGGCAACTAATTAATTATGCCTTAACAGAGCAGGTGCCAGATTCTACTTTTAGTAAACCACAACACGGCAATGGGGTTTGGGCGCCAAGTATAAGATTTTATAAAGGCGAATTTTATATTTTTTGGGGTGATCCTGATCAGGGAATTTTCAGAATTAAGACTAAAAATCCTGCTGGTGAGTGGGAAAAACCTGTTCTTATTTTTAAAGCTAAAGGTGCCATAGATCCATGTCCGCTTTGGGATGATGATGGCAATGCATATCTCGTTCATGGCTGGGCGGGCAGTCGAGCCGGTGTAAAAAGCCTACTCACTGTTCACAAAATGGATGAAGCTGCGACACAACTTCTTGATGCGGGAAAACATGTTTTTGATGGTCATGAGAAGCACCCTACAGTTGAAGGTTCTAAATTTTATAAGCAAAATGGTTACTATTACATTTTTGCTCCTGCCGGTGGAGTTTCTACCGGTTGGCAGCTGGTTTTGCGATCTAAAAATATTTACGGCCCGTATGAAGAAAAAATTGTACTCGAGCAGGGCAGCACAGCAATTAATGGTCCGCATCAGGGTGCATGGGTAGAAACCGCAGAGGGAGAATCCTGGTTTTTTCATTTTCAGGATAAAGACGCGTATGGTCGAGTAGTTCATCTTGAGCCTATGTTTTGGGAAAATAACTGGCCGGTTATGGGCGAAGATTTTGACAAAAACGGAATAGGAGAGCCGGTTTTTCAGCATAAAAAGCCGAAAATCAGTCAAAAATACCCGATTTCTACACCACCTGAAACTGATGAATTTAATACAGATACGCTCGGTATTCAATGGCAATGGCAGGCAAATCCAAATGTAGTTTGGAACGCTCAAATACGAGGCACAGATTTTCTCAGATTATTTTCAATTAAAACCAAAGAAAATCAACCTAATTTATGGATGTCGCCTAATATTCTTTTACAGAAATTTCCCGCTCCCGATTTCACTGCCACTACAAAAGTAAAACTCATACCAGAAGACGCCGAAAGTGGCAAGCGTGCCGGTCTCATTATCTTTGGGATAGATTATGCCACGCTTACCTTAACTCATGATAAAGACGGTTTTATAGTTAGACAAACTGTTGCAATTGATGCGGAAAACGGTGGAAAAGAAGAAATTTTTGAAGAAAAACGACTAGATCAGGATAATGTATATTTTAAGGTTGAGGTAAAAGGACCTGATGCAATGTGCCAGTTTAGCTATAGCCAAAATGGAGAAAATTTTAAAGTCATAGGCAAACCCTTTAAAGCAAAACCCGGAAAATGGGTTGGTGCTAAAGTCGGACTTTTTAGTGTTAGCATTCCCGAAGCAAAACGTGGCGGTTATGCCGACTTTGACTGGTTTAGAATCACAAAATAGAAAAGGATGAAAAACTCAAAATTTGGTTTTACTATTATCGCCTTATTCCTATTCTTTGGGTGTAACGCTCAAAAAAAAGTTGGCTTACCGCCGTATACTATTGCCACAACGTATGAGAAATTAAGCAAAGATTATCCATTTATTACACCCATTTCGCCATTAAAAAGTGATGATTTTATTGCTGAGGAAGATGTCGTTTATCGTACAGTAAATGGTATTGATCTCAAAGCAGATGTGTATTATCCAAAAGCAGAAGCAAATTCAAATTTTCCTGCCGTTCTATTGGTTCACGGCGGTGGCTGGGTTGCCGGAAGCAAAGAAAATGAACGCGTAATGGCGCAGCATCTCGCGCAAAACGGTTTTGTAGCGATTACTGCGACCTACCGTTTAAGTGATGTAGCAATTTATCCTGCGGCGGTTTTAGATCTTAAAGCCGCAGTAAAATGGATGAAAACAAACGCATCAAGGTATCATATAAATACAGATAAAATAGCGGTTTTGGGAGCTTCGGCAGGAGCGCAACTGGCTACGCTTATTGGTGTAACGCCTAATTCTTCAATTTATTCAAATGAAAACGATCAGACTTCAGATGCGGTTCAGGCGATTATAAATATAGATGGTATCGTTTCTTTTACACATCCAGATTCTGAAGAGGGAGAAATTGCCGGACTTTGGCTTGGCGGACTCCAAAATGAAAATCCTAAAAACTGGAAGGAAGCCTCACCACTTGAATACGTAAATCAACACACGTCACCTCTCTTATTTATTAACAGCACAATGCCACGTTTTCATGCCGGTCGTGATGATATGGTTGCTATTTTAAACCAGAATAACATTTACAATGAAGTGCATACAATTCCCGGTACACCGCATTCTTTCTGGCTTATGCATCCCTGGTTTGAGTCAGCTTTACAGTATACGGTTGCATTTTTAAATCGGGTATTTAATGCTGAAAATCGGGAAATTTACCGCAAAATCACCGTGGCTCAGGATGGAAGCGGCGATTTTACAAAAATACAGGAAGCTATAAACAGCACTCGTGATTTAGGCCCGGATTATGTGCGTATTTTTATTAAAAATGGGATTTATAACGAAAAAATAAACATTCCCGACTGGAAGCGAAAAATCGCATTAATAGGTGAAGATCGTGATAATACAATAATTACATTTTCAGATTATTCTGGCAAGACAGATCCGGTAACAAAGGAGGTTTTAAGCACATTTACGTCATCAACGCTAAAAGTTGAAGGAATTGATTTCTATGCTGAAAATCTCACCATTCAGAATACCTGGTGTGAAAAAGGTCAGGCGGTAGCGTTGCATGCCACAGGTGATCGCTCGGTATTTAAAAATTGTAAAATTTTGGGATGTCAGGATACAATTTATTCGGCTGGCGAAGGCAACAGGCAGCTTTTTGATAATTGTTATATAGAAGGAACAACCGACTTTATTTTTGGTCAGGCGACAGCTTTTTTTAAAGATTGTGAGATCAAGAGTCTGGTAAATTCATATGTAACGGCAGCCGCAACACCTGCAAATCAAAAATATGGTTTTGTTTTTTTAGACTGTAAACTTACAGCAGCCGCAAAAGCAGATAAAGTTTATCTGGGCAGGCCGTGGCGACCTTATGCTAAAACTGTTTTTATAAACTGCGATTTGGGTAATCATATTGTTGAAGAAGGCTGGGATCTCTGGACGGGTGACGCGATGTTTCCTAATAAAGAAAGAACAACTTTTTATGCCGAATTTGAAAGTAAAGGCGCGGGTGCAAATCCTGAGAAACGGGCAAAATGGACACATCAGTTAGACGCAGAAGAAGCAGCAACATATACCCTAAAAAATGTTCTAAAAGGAAGCGATAACTGGCAGCCTCTATTAGATTTAGAATAAATTGAAACTATGAAAAACGTAAAATACATCTTCCCCTTTTTAAGTCTCATAATCCTGCTATCCTGTAGATGTAGTAAAAATGAAAATATAAATCAGGAAGAAGATACCCAACCTGTTTCTATAGATCATCCGCAGGATTTTTCTTCAAACATAGAGGTATATTCATCTGATGAATTGCTTAACGCTTTAACCAGAGCACAACCCGGCGATACAATTACAGTACATTCGGGTACCTATGTGTTCAGTAAAGCTATTACCATTTCGCATTCTGGTTCAGCTTCAGATAAAATTGTTTTAATGGCCAGTCCTTCAGAAGAAAGACCAAAATTTGACTTTTCCGCTTTAAGCGAAAATTCCTCTAATCAAGGAGTGATTCTAGACGCAAATTTTTGGCACATTAAAGGAATAGATATTTACAAAGCTGGAGATAATGGCATGAAAGTGCAGGGAAATAATAATATAATTGAATTTTGTACATTTTCTGAATGTGCAGATACTGGTTTACAAATTGACAGCGGCGCTTCAGATAATCTCGTTCTCAATTGTGATTCATATTATAATGCTGACTCTAGTCTTGAAAATGCAGATGGCTTTGCCGCAAAACTCAATGTAGGTAGTGGTAATGTGTTTAAAGGTTGTCGCGCGTGGCAAAATCTCGACGATGGCTGGGATGGTTATTTAAGGGACAACGATCAGGTAATTTCTACAACCTATAAAAATTGCTGGTCTTTTAAAAATGGTTATTTAAAAGATGGAACGGTAGGCAAAGGTGATGGTAATGGTTTTAAAACTGGTGGAAGTGACGACAAAAACCTGAAACATAAGGCGACCTATACAAATTGTATAGCCGTTTCAAATTTGTATGATGGTTTTGATCATAACAGCAACAGGGGAGTGGTTACTATTTTAAATTGCAGTGCATATGATAATCGCACAAATCTTAATTTTAGCTCTACAAATGCTTTAGAAAAACTAGTTATTAAAAACACAGCTGTGCTGGGTGAATATGGAAAAACTAACGCTACTGCTAAAGAGATCACTAATAACAGTTGGATGAATGCTATTACCGCAACTGAAGATGATTTTATAAATCTTGATATAAATCAACTTCTTGCAGCGCGAAAAGCAGATGGCAGCTTGCCTGATATCACTTTTATGCATCTTACTGCAGGAAGTGATTTAATTAATGCCGGAACAGATGTAAACCTCCCGTATAATGGAAGCGCTCCAGATCTGGGAGCCTTTGAATTTGAATAATCAAAAAACATGTAAAAATGCACGATTTTAGACCATTTTTAGCAGGTATTTGTTTGCTTATAAGCACAGTAATTTTTGCGCAGCAAAAGCCTACACTTTATCTTATAGGCGACAGTACGATGGCAAATAAAAGCGACCCAACAAAAAATCCAGAACATGGCTGGGGCCAGATGCTTCCAGACTTATTAAATGATTCAATCGTAGTGAGCAATCATGCGGTAAACGGTCGTAGTAGTAAAAGTTTTATTACTGAAGGCAGATGGAAAACCGTTCTGGATTCCTTAAAATCAGGTGACTTTGTATTTATTCAGTTTGGTCATAATGACGAAAAATTTCAGGATAGCACGCGCTATACATTTCCGTTTACGCAGTATCGTTATAATCTTGAACGTTTTGTAAATGAGACACGTGAGAAAGGAGCAACTCCTATTCTAATGTCTTCTATTATTCGGCGTAATTTTAATGAATTTGGCGTTTTAATAGATACACATGGTGAATACCCGCTGGTTGTTAGAATGGTGGCCAAAGATTTAGATGTTCCCTTTATTGACATGCAATTTCTAACCGAAAGACTCGAAAAAAAATACGGTCCGGAAGGCTCAAAATCGCTTCATTTACACATAAAACCAGGAGAAAATACTTACACTCCAGAAGGAAAAAAAGACGATACACATTTATCTAAAATGGGTGCGACGCTTGTCGCAAGTCTGGCTTTACAGGAAATCAACCGACAAAATTTATCGCTTAAAAACTATGTAAAATCGGGTATTTTAGCACAAAAAATAGTCTCTTTACAAGACTAATCGTATTAAAAAATCCAGAAATTATGAAATCACTGATTTCAGTTAAAGATAAAGTTATTGTAATTAGCGGTGCCACGGGCGTTCTGGGAGAGACCATGACGCGATCGCTTGCAGATGGCGGTGCCCACGTTATTGTATTGGGCCGAAATAAAAATAAAGTAGATAAACTTGTTACTTCTATTAAAGAAAGTGGTAAAAGCGCTTTTGGCGCCGTGGCAGATGTGACCCAAAAAGATCAATTGCTGGCAGTAAAAGATATTCTGGAGGCAGAATTTGGCGCTATAGATGTACTTATCAACGCTGCAGGCGGCAACATGGCTGGCGCTTTGATTTTACCAGATCAAACCCTTGCAGATGCAGATGTAAATGAGATGCGCAAAGTGATAGACCTTAATTACATAGGTAGTTTTTTGCCTACTCAGGTTTTCCTGCAACTTTTAGAAAAGAGTGACAGCGCGAGTGTTCTCAATATTTCATCTGTAGCGGCGCATTTGCCGTTAACGCGTGTCATGGGTTATGCCAGCGCAAAAGCAGCGATAGAAAACCTGACGCAATTTCTGGCGGTAGAGTTTGCGCAGAAACAGAAAAATCCTATTCGGGTAAATGCGCTCGCACCTGGTTTTTTCTTAACAGATCAAAATCGTGATTTATTAACTCAAAAAGATGGCAGCCTCACCAATCGCGGACAAACAATTATAGAACATACACCTTTAGGAAAATTTGGTGAACCGGAAGATCTCTGTGGCGCGATTCACTGGCTTTGCAGCGATGCGGCGGGTTTTGTGACCGGAACCGTAGTGACAGTAGATGGAGGTTTTAAAGCTTTTTCGGGCGTTTAATTCGGCTAAAAACTTGCTAAAAAAGTATCAAAATCGGTTTAAAAGGCTGAAAATCTGATTTTAGATTACAAAAGCGAAAATTGAGAATAGTATCTGTAAGCATTAGGTAATTTACCTTGAGTTAATAATCCAGGATTTTTTATAAATAATAAATTATGAAAACAAAGCAGGAAAGTAGAGCGTTTTTTAAAACTGAGGAAGCAGTGTGGGAGCATGCAGATACAGGGATTACACGTCAACTTGTAGCCTATAATGAAAACCTCATGCTTGTTAAAGTAAAATTTGAAACTGGAGCCATTGGTACAGTACACGACCATTTGCACACACAAGGATCGTATGTGGCTTCGGGCAAATTTAAGATTACTATAAATGGAGAAAGTGATATACTTAAAACCGGTGATGGCTTTTATGTAACACCTGGCGCACCGCATGGAGCAGAATGTCTGGAAGCCGGAATTTTAATTGACGCTTTTAACCCAACACGCGAAGACTTTTTATAACAGTTAAAATCTGCTTTTGTAGGTGACATTAGTATTTTCAAAGATTAAAAACTCAAATTCATTAAGATTATGAAAATTAAGAATGTATTGTTCATTATACTTTCAATATTCTTATTTCAATGTGTAGATGCGCAGGAAACTGAGCTTTGGAATAAAAAAAACTGCGCAGTTGTGCTTACTTATGACGACGCGATTGATGTAGATCTTGATAATGTAATTCCTGCTCTCGATTCTTTAAATCTTAAAGGCACATTTTATTTAATAGGAGAATCACCGGTTGTAGCTAATCGAATTTCAGAATGGCGTCTTGCCGCAGAGCATGGTCATGAACTGGGAAACCACTCACTTAATCATCCCTGCGTAGGTAGCGGTGCAGGCAGATCCTGGGTTACTGCAGATAAAGATTTAAACAATTATACTGTAAACAGAGCTGTAGCGGAAATTAGAGTGACAAATACACTTTTAAAGGCAATAGACGGAAAAACGGAAAGAACATTTGCTTATCCCTGCGGCGATACTAAAATAGGCGATGTAGATTTTTATAAGGATTTAGAAACCCATTTTGCCGGAGCGAGAGGTGTAGAACCAGGTTTTGAGCATATCAATGAAGTAAATCTTAACGCTATAAAATGTTTTGCGATTAATGGAGAATCTGGAGATTATTTAATTGATCTCGTAAAGCAGGCAATAAAAAGCCACACGCTCCTGGTATTTCTTTTTCATGGTGTAGGCGGTGGTCACGATCTTAATGTTTCGCTTGAGGCTCACAGTGAGTTAATTCATTTCATCAAAAAACATGAGCAGGAAATATGGAATGCCACAATGGTTGATGTTGCAGACTACATCAATAAAAACCAAACTTTAGCTAAATAAACTCTGCTAAAGAAACAGCTTGTTTTAGGTTGATTTTTGATCTAAAAGAGCCGATTTTTATGCATCAAACAGCAATACTCTGACTAATAATTTCTGATTAAATTATTGATTTTCCTTTAAAAACCATTCAACCTTTTCTACCATTTTTTTTGTTCCGCAGTAAAAAGGAATTCTTTGGTGTAATTCTGTAGGGATACATTCAAGAATACGTTTGTAACCATCAGATGATTTTCCACCGGCTTGTTCGGTTATAAAGGCCATTGGGTTGCATTCATAAAGCAAGCGCAGTTTTCCTTTAGGTGCAGTTGTTCCTTCGGGATAGAGGTAGAGCCCGCCCTTAAGCATATTTCTGTGAAAATCTGCAACCAGCGAACCTATATAGCGCGAAGTATAAGGTCTTCCTTCTTCTTCATTAACTTCCTGTACCCACCTTATGAACTTCTTAACTCCCAGCGGAAAATGAATATAATTACCTTCATTTATTGAGTAGACATGTCCTGATTCAGGATATTTTATATCAGGATGAGATAAGAAAAATGAACCTATTCCCGGGTCAAAAGTAAAACCATTTACACCATTTCCTGTTGTATAAACCAGTATTGTAGAAGTGCCATAAATTAAATACCCTGCCGCTACCTGATTTATTCCTGGTTGCAAAAAGTCTTCTATAGTCGCCGGTGTGCCTACGGGTGTAACTCTTCTATATATACTAAAAATTGTACCTACAGTAATGTCAACATCTATATTTGAAGACCCATCAAGTGGATCAATGAGAACAATATAGTTTGCGTCTTTATGCATAGGCTCATCAAAAATTAAAAAGTCTTCAAGTTCTTCTGAAGCTAAACCACAAATCTCGCCACGATTGCGCAGCGTACTGATAAATACATCATTTGCCATTACATCTAACTTGGCCTGATCTTCTCCCTGAATATTTTCTTTGCCGGCTTTACCCAGGATTTCTGATAGCCCCGCGCGATTTATCTCCTGATTCACCATTTTGCCTGCAAGACGTATGGAGCTAAGCAGGGCACTGAGTTCACCTTTAGCATATGGAAAATCTTTTTGGTTTTCTACAATAAATTCGCCCAGAGTAATATGTCGGTCCATTTTAGTCATATAGTTTTCTTAGATATTAATTATTAATGTAATCGATTACATTTCTAAAAGTACTGTAATTTAAACAATTATTAATTGTCGTCAGTAAATTACTAAGTTTTGCCCCTGAAATCCGTTTTTCTGGATCAACTTTGTGAATTGAATGGAATTATACATTCTAATTTGTTGGTGGAAATAAAGTAAGTATGTTATCATTTAATGTATCTTCTTCAAAATGCAGCATTATTTACTTTTATAAATCTATAATAGCCAAATTTGCAAAAAAAGAATGTATCTCATTTATGAGCTACATTGTAACTTAAGGTAAACTTCATTTATATACTATATTAATTAAAAAATAATCTTATGATAGAATTTTGGAATGGTCATAAGCCACAAATTATATGGGCCTTTGTAGTAATCATATTATTTTTTCTGCTTCGGTTTTTGACTCAAAAACTTCACTCATGGTTAGAAAAAAGAGCTGTAAACAAAAATAGAAATAGTGAAGCCCTCACTATAAATCTCACACATAGGATATTAAATGCCCTCTGGCTAGTTTTAGGGATTATGGCTTTATCGTGGATTTTTGTTCCTGAGCAACGTCAACAAGCGGCATTTGGTGATTTTCGTTTAGTAGCCTATTTAGGGTTTGTTGCAGTTTTTACTTTGGTGACAGCCTCATTAATTCAAAGATGGTTTAATAAGAGTATTGACAAAATAATCACAAATAAGCAGGATCCTACAAGTTATAAGTTCTTACGTTATGTTGCAGTTTTTAGCGTTTACTTTTTAGGTGTTTTAATGGCTATTCTTGCATTTCCGTCTCTACGGGTTATTGCACATACTGCTTTAGGTGGGGCAGGAGTCATTGCAATTGTTGCAGGTATTGCTTCTCAAGAAGCTTTGGCTAATGTTGTTGCAGGTGTTTTTATTATCGCTTTTAAACCTTTTAAATTAGGCGATGTTGTAAAAATATCAGACTTACTTATGGGTACTGTCACAGATATAACACTACGTCATACGGTTATACGTAATTATGAAAATAAAATGATAGTCGTACCTAATTCTATTATGAGTAAAGAGAAGATTATCAATTATGACCTGGGCGAAAGAGTTTGCTGTGAGTGGATTGAAGTAGGAATTTCTTATGATAGTGATATTGACCTTGCTAAACATATCATACGTGAAGAGTGTGAAACGCATCCTAATCTTCTAGACCATCGCAGCGAACTCGATCTTTATAATAATGTACCTAAAGTTATTGTTAGAGTGATAGGTCTAGATGATTCTGCTGTAACAATAAGGGCTTGGTGCTGGGCATCAAGTTTTCCAGAAGCTTTTGTGTTAAAATGTGATTTGCTCGAGAGCATAAAAAAGCGCTTTGATAAAGAAGGTGTAGAAATTCCTTTTCCTCATAGAACTATGGTCTTTAAGGAAAAACAACTAGCGTATTTAAAAGAAGAATTAGCGTCTAAAACAGCAGAGTCATAAAAGTTATTACTCTTTTAAAAGTTGATAGTTCAATATGCTAATCTGCCTAAAATGGTTTATTTTGTAAGACACCTCAATTAGAAAAAAAATTTCTCTATTCATGATCGCGGCTCGCAGTCAACATTATTTAGTTAGGGTAAAATCTATTTTAAAATCAAATATTGCCTCTGTAATATTCTAAAATCTTGACGCGCAGTAGGTATTCATATTTGGCATTTGCAAGACTGATCTGTGCGTTGTCGAGATTGTTTTTGCTTATGATATAAGCTACAATATTAGAAACGCCATTGTTAAACCTGATTTCATTTATACGAAAAGATTCCTGAAACTGATTTACCTGATCTTGAATAACTGAGATTTTTTGATAGGCCGCAGTCATATCTGAATATGCTTGTTTAATAGACTGTTTAAGTTGTGATTTTGTATTTTCAAAATCAACTTCAGATTCTTCAAGTTTAATTTTCTGAAGTGCGACGGTATTTTTTGCTAAAAAGCCATTGAAAATGGGAAGGTTCAACGATACGCCAACAACAGAATTTAGATTGTTATTAAATTGATCATTGTAATTTATTTTGCTTCCTGAAAACTGAGTTTCTTCAACTAAAACCGGGATTTGCTCCCCATCAATAATTATAAAACCACCACTCTCTGCCTGTTGACTTCCAGCTGCAGCATAGAGCCGTGCAGCACTAGAATAGTTAGTATTAAGTTGACCAAAAAGAGAAATTTCAGGGGAATATAGAGACCTTGAAACATTCACATCCTTTTTTGCTGCTTCAACACGTAGTTCTTTGGCTTTAAAAGTGGGCAGAAAATTAAGCGCATCTTCAAAAATATTATCGGCCGTTAAATTATATTTTTCAAAATCCTGAATATTTTTAATTTCCTGTGGTTTGATATCATAATCAACATTAAGCAATTGAGATAAGCTGAAAATTAATGCATTTAGGGCGTTTTTTGCATCAATTAAGCTACTTTTATCATTGGCATTTTGGCCTTTAATATCTGTGAAGTCGGCGGGACTTCCTTCTCCTTCATCATTTAGAGTTTGTAGTCTATTAACTTGTTTATAAGTAGTTTCTAATCGTAGTTGCGCTAATTCTACCAGATCTTCATTATTAAGAATCTGTAGGTAGGCGAGGGTTACATTCAATATCAAGGTTTGTTTAGCTTCATTTATTTCCATCTCTGCAGCCTGCATATTTAAGCGATCACGGCGTATACTATTAAGAAGCTTAAATCCATTAAAAACTACTACGTCCAGATTAAGACCGGCGTTAGAAAAAGTTAACTTTTGGTCAATATAATCGTTAGAATATGGGTCAATACTTCGTCCATTTGTAATACCCAGATTGTAATTAGCATTAAGAGATGGTAAAAGGTTTGCTCGTGTTTGTTCAAAAATGACTGTAGAAGTTTTAGCATTTAAGTCTGAACTTTTTAGGTCGAGATTGTTTTTTAATGCGAGTTCAATACATTCTTCTAGGCTGAGCGTGACTTTCTCTTCAGTTTGAGCGCTTATAAGAAAGCTTAAATTTAAAATTACAATAAATAAGAGTATTCGGAACATAAGTGATTTTTTCTTCTGATTATTGATTGATGCTGCCGTCAAGCATTTGGATTGTACGCAATCCATAAGCCGCATTACTTTCAGAATGAGTGGCCTGAATAATCGTGACTCCCTCTTCTTTATTAAGTTGTTTAAAGAGTTGCATAATCTCATCGCTCTGTTTTGAGTTGAGATTCCCGGTGGGTTCGTCGGCAAGGATTAGTTTTGGTTTAGAGATTAAAGCCCGAGCAATACCTACAAGTTGTTGCTGCCCGCCACTAAGCTGATTTGGAAACAGGTCTTTTTTTCCTACGATATTAAAGCGATCAAGAATATCTGAAACGAGGGCTTTTCGTTCAGAGCCTTTTACATTTTTATAAAGCAGCGGCGTTTCAATATTTTCATAAACCGTTAATTCATCTATTAAATGATAGGCCTGAAACACAAAACCGATGTATTCCTTATATAAATTGGCCCGGTGTTTTTCCTTGAGCTGGTGAACCGGTTCATCAAGAAAATTATATTCGCCTTCATTAAAAGGATCTAGCATACCAATGACGTTAAGCAAGGTAGATTTCCCGGAACCCGATGGCCCCATAATCGAAATAAATTCGCCTTCTTCCACATTTAAGCTTAAATCGTTAAGTAAAAAAGTGCGTCTTCCTGCTGTGGTTACCCATTTATATATATGATTGAGTTTTAATAGCATAATTATTAGTTATTATTATTATTAGATTTTTTGTGGAAATGCCCGATTGATATTGGGCTTACTCTGTCCTTAAACTTTTTATAGGATTCTGCAAAGCTGCTTTAATTGTCCTTAAGCTAATGGTGACTAAGGCGATAAAAACCACAAGTAAACCAGCTGCGATAAAGATCCAGATGTTGAGTTCAATACGATTAGCATAATCCTGAAGCCATTTTCCGGTAAGCCACCACGCAATAGGTGCAGCGATTAAAAAGCTAAGCGCAACGATTTTTAGAAAATCTGCAGTAAGCATAATAGTAATAGTAGAGACACTTGCTCCTACAACTTTGCGAATGCATATTTCTTTTCTACGTTGCTCTACGACTAATAGGGAAATCGCAAATAAACCAATACAACTCAACAAA
>JBALXG010000160.1:0-6548 GCA_036961055.1 Leeuwenhoekiella sp.
GGGTAAAAAACAGTCAAAATCGGTCTTTTTGTACTAAAAATTGGCGTTAATTTCTTTTGCCAAAGCACTAAGTTCTGCTTGGTCCATCTTTACTTTTTGAATAAAGCGGGCATCTTCCATAGTTGTAAGCGGTATAAGATGAACGTGCACATGAGGAACTTCAAGACCTATTACAGAAACGCCTATACGCTTACAGGAAACGGTCTTTTTGAGTGCAATAGCAACTTTACGCGAAAATGCCATTAACTGAAGATAATCTTCTTCAGAAAGGTCAAAAATTTTATCTGTTTCCTTTTTTGGGATACACAGCGTATGCCCTTTTGCATTAGGATTTACATCTAAAATAGCAATGTGTTTTTCATCTTCTGCTACTACATTACCTGGAATCTCGCCGTTAATTATTTTTGTGAATATTGAAGCCATAATTAATGTTCACGAGTTATTTCAAGAATATCAAATTTCATTGTTCCGTTAGGAACGCTTATTTCTGCAACCTCTCCCACTTTTTTCCCTAATAAGCCTTTACCTATAGGAGAATCTACTGATATTTTTCCGGTTTTAAGATCTGCTTCACTTTGAGCAACCAGTTTATATTTCATCTCTGCACCATTTGTATGATTTTTAATCTTAACGGTAGAATGTACCAGAGCCTTAGAAGTATCAAGTTGAGATTCATCAATCAAGCGTGCTCCTGCCACTGTTTCCTCTAACCGGGCAATACGCATCTCTAGCATTCCCTGAGCCTCTTTAGCAGCATCATATTCTGCATTTTCACTAAGATCTCCCTTGTCACGTGCTTCGGCAATTGCCTGTGAAGCTTTAGGCCTCTCAATATCCTTTAACTTACTAAGTTCATCTTTAAGTTTCTTCAGTCCCTCTTCTGTATAATAAGATAATTTACTCATAACTTCATTATTTTTTGCACAATGTGCGTAGTATGTCTTTCGTTTTCCTTTGTATGATTAGAATTACGGTGTTATTTAAGCCTTTAGGTATAAATACAAAAAATCCCATTTTTCACGGGATTTGTCTATGCTAATATACGAAATTATTAATTCATACCCTCAAATTGTTGTAAATTGGCAACTTTTAAATTTAAAAATTATGAAAAAAACTGTGATGCTTTTATGCTTAATTATGGCATTAGTTTCCTGTAGTAAAGACAATAACTCCCGTAATCGTAATCCATATCTACCAGATATAAGTTTTGCAATAAGTCTTAACACAAATCTACCTCAATATAGCAATTTGCAATTTCCGGGTAATGCAATTTATATAGCAAATGCCGGTGTAAGAGGGCTGTTTGTAGTAAATACCGGCACAAGTATACGAGCCTGGGAAGCAAGTGATCCTAACCACACGCCCAGCGATTGTTCTACTATGGATCTTACTGGTATTGATGTGACCTGCTCATGCGAGGATACTACGTATAATTTATATACAGGGCTCGCCGTGGGAGTATCGCTTGAATATCCTTTGCTTGAATATAGGGCAGATCAAAGCGGCAATGAAATTGTTATTTCAAATTAAAAAAAGCCTGCTAAATTGAGCAGGCTTTTTGTTTAAGCCAATCTGAATTTTAAAATCTTACAGTAGCACCTACCAGGAAGTTAATTTCTGCCTGTGGGTAATAGCCGGCGCCTTCAATTGTTGTTACTGTTCCCGGATTACTATAATCATCATCGTACGTATAAAAATAGCCGTTTGACACGTATTTCTCACTAAAAATATTGTTTACTAAAGCAGTAAGCGTAATAGATTTTGCAAAAGCCATGTTACTCAACTCATACTGGATATTAAAATCGTTTACAAAGTAAGAATCAAGCTTAGAACCTGCTGCATCTATATTACCTAAATATTGATTCCCTACAAATTTTGAAAGCAATGAGAACCTAAGGTTTTGCAAAGGCATATAATCTAATCTGTTACCGGCTACAATTTCTGGTGAAAAAGAAATGTTTGTATTACCCAAATTCTCTAAAACACCATCTCTTTTAAAATAGAAATCCTTGTTTTTATTAGTACTTAAAGCCATATTAGGATAAATGGCAAACTGGCTACCTAATTTTAAACCTGCTTCAACTTCAAGTCCCAGCCTGTAACTTGAACCACTATTTGCCCGTATAGGAGCCCCTACATCATCAATTGCCCCGGTTAGAACTAATTGATTATGATAATCCATATAATAAATATTTGCATTTAAAGATGAGCGATCACCGGCAAATCTGTAGCCTAATTCAAAATCATTAAGTGATTCCGGCTGAGGGTCACCATTTTCAAAATCGGTACGGTTAGGTTCGCGGTTGGCACGCGCATATGATAGATAAATGTCATTATCATCATTTAAACTAAATGTAGCTCCAGCTTTAGGATTAAAAAAAGAATAGTTTTTATCTATTTCAAAAGGTTCTTTATCATCATTTAAGCCACCAGTTTTGTAACTTATAAATCTGCCTTGAAGATCACCAAAAAGACTTAAATTATCATTTAAACGATAGGTCGCTTTCGCGAAAGCTGAAAATTCATTTTTATCAGCACTACCTTCATAATAACGAAAGTTTTTCTCTGAATTCTGACCGTAATAGCGCGCCCAGGTAATCTCCCCAAAATGATCTCCAGAATAAATACTCCCAAATAATCCTGAAATAAAATCTAATTTTTCGTCTTTATAATTCACGTTAAGACTTGCCACATAGTAATCATTATCAAGCCAGCGGCGACGGATTAAATCTGTAGAATTTACTTCTTCTCCATTTACCGTGTAAGGTTCCCAACCCAAAAATTCAAAAGTCGGACTTTCGTCAAAATTAACGTTAGTATAGTACCAATTATCAACGTATTCTTCAAAGAAACCGCGGCCATAAGTGTAATTTAAACTTAGGTTTGTAGACCAGTTGTTTCCGTAACGTTGATTCCAGTGAAGCTGAAGGTGATCCTGTTTATAATTATCTACCTGATTATTGTAAAAACCTTCAAAATTACCTGCATTATCATATTGAAAACCTATTGGGTTATACGTGCGATCTGTGGCGAGCGTTTGAGCATCGATACCATTCCATGCCTGATAAGTCACCTCTGAACCACCAAAACCTATGATTTTTATGAAGGTATTTTCATCTTTGTACCCTCCCTGAAGGTAATAAGACTTAAGATCTGATCTGGCACGATCTACATACCCATCAGATTTTATTACAGATAATCTTCCTGAAACAGTAAAATGATCATCAAGCAATCCTGACCCAAATTTTACGTAAGCTCTACGCGTAGCAAAAGACCCAGCTGATCCTGAAATTTCTGCAAAGGCGTCATCACTCGCTGCTTCAGATAAAATATTTAGGCTTGCACCAAAGGCTCCGCCACCGTTTGTAGAAGTACCCACACCTCGCTGAAGTTGCAGACTTTCTATAGAAGAACTAAAATCCTGAAGGTTTACAAAAAAGGTGGTAAGACTTTCTCCATCATTGTAGGGAATACCATTAATAGTCACATTAATTCCCTGATTGCCTACCCCACGCACTCTAAAGCCGGTATAACCCACCCCGGCGCCTGCATCTGAGGTAGTTACCACACTTGTGAGATTGTTAAGTAAAATGGGGAGGTCCTGGCCCAGATTGCGCTGTTTTAAATCTTCTGCATCTAAGTTGCTAAAAGTGATAGGAGAATCTGCGTTGACTCGTATCGCTTTTACCAGAACTTCATCTAGTTTTTCAATTTTGGTCGTGTCAACGACCTTTTCCTGCGCATGTAAACCTAAAGTCAATAGACCGGCTGCACAAGAGAATAAAAGAGTTTTCATTCGTAATTTTTTTTTACGAATAAAAGGGGCAATTATTCTTGTTATTAATAATTGATTAAATTTTGCATTTAAAGCTTCCTTTATTTCTAAAGAAATTCTTTCTAGTGCACCTTGTCCCTTGGCAGCATTACCCGCCCAGGTTCTTTGGGTATGATCTCAGCTTTCAATCTGCAACTTATAATTGTCGCAGACGTTTAAGCACCCCTTTGAGATTAGAGCGTAAATATAATTAATAAAAATTCCTGATTTACTAAAAACATGCACTCAATTGACAACACATCAATTATTTTTACGTAATTATTTTTTTATGAAAAACACGAGTCGCTCTATAACCTTTAAAGTGCTGGCAGGTTACATATTGATAGCCGGGCTGGTTACGCTGGCTTATTTGTTTATTTACCCAAGAATAAAAGAATTTATTTATCCACCTCAGCAAGAGAAGGTAGCAAATCGTAAACTTACATTTATTAGTAATGCTCTTAGCTATTTATATGAAGCAGAAACAATAGGTCGTACTGCAATGGCTACAGGTTCTAATGAACATTATGGGCAATACAGTAAGCTTGTAGACAGTATCACTTTGCAACTAGACTCTTTAAGATCCCTTAATAAACTGCCTAATCAAAATTCAAATCTTGACAGTATAAAACTTATGCTTTCCCGTAAAACGGAAAACATGGAGACTATGGTCAAATTACGTGCAAAACAGATATCGGGAAGTTTTTCTGAAGATGCACTGGCAGAACTGATTAAGGAAGATATTTATTTTGAAGATTACGAGAATAACCCTCAACTTGACAGCCTTGATACAAAATCAAAAAACACTTATGTAGAATTTTATAACTGGTTACGCAGAGACAATATTCCTGAAGATAAATCTATGCGATCAATGGCTCAAACCGTAAGAGAAATATTAACTAAAATAGAAAAACGGAAAAAAAAGCTTGAGTCTGATATAATAAACAGAGAAAACGAGTTGCTGGAAAATGATCAAAATTTAACTTCAAATATCAGAAATCTACTTTCTACTCTAGAACACGAGAATTACATAAGTGCACAAGCCAGAGAAAATGAGCTAAATGCTCGTATTCTGGAGATCTCTAACCGATTAAAAATATTTGGTGTAATAAGTATATTACTGGCCGTAGGTTTTGTGATAATGATATTTATAGACGCTTCTAAAAGTCAACAATACAATAAGCAACTAGAAGAAAGCAATGCTGTTACCCGATCTCTTTTAAAAAGCAGGGAGCAGCTAATGGCTACCATTACGCACGATATGCGCTCTCCTTTAAACACGATTATAGGTTTTACTGAAATACTCAAGAAATCTAATCTCAATAGTAAGCAAGACCGCTACCTTAATAATGTAGAAAAATCTTCATACTATATCTTAAGATTAGTAAATGATCTTCTGGATTTTACAAAACTTGAGGCAGGAAGAGTAAAAGTAGAAAAAGTAGCTTTTAATCCTAAAACTCTCCTTGAAGATGTATTAACCGTATCTCTTCCATCACAACTTAAAACAGGTGTAGAAATTCTTAGCGAAGCTTCTACTGGGTCAGATCGTTATTTTATTAGTGACCCATTTAGGATAAAGCAAATTCTTTCAAACTTAATTACAAATGCTTACAAGTTTACTGAGAAAGGTAAGATTACAATTACTACAGCATTTGATGAAGACAAAAACATTCTGAATTTTAAAGTTATAGATACGGGAATAGGAATTCCTCAAAACAAACAGAAGCTTATTTTTAATGAATTTTCACAAGCAGGAGGAGATATTGAGCGTAAATATGGAGGTTTTGGGTTAGGTCTGGCAATTTCTCAGAAATTAGCTCTTTTATTAGATGGCGAATTGCATGTACAAAGTGAGCCAGGAAAGGGAAGTACGTTTACTGTTCAAATTCCTGTTAAGCTCTCTAAAAACACTAATGGAAAAGAAAAACATCTTCTTCCTCCTGAGATTATTCCTCACAATTTAAATAATATTCTTTTTGTAGATGATGACCCTTCTCAGCATATTTTAATGTCAGAAATTATGAAGCCAATGGGAATCACTTGTGATACCAGTATTAATGGTAAGGAAGCTCTGGCAAAAATGGAAGAAAAGAATTATGATCTAATTATTACAGATATACAAATGCCTGTAATGAATGGTGTAGAGTTTATTAAATCAATTAAGAAAAATCCTGGCTTAAAAAATATTCCTGTTATTGCTTTATCGGGAAATAACGAGTTGAATCATGAGGATTATATAAACCTTGGTTTTATTCAGAATTTGAAGAAACCGTATTCACCACAATTGCTAATAAACATTTTAAAAGAGTTTCAGGGTAAATCAATTGATGAGCATAAAGATTTAGAAAGCCCAGAACGCCCCTCCTCACATTTAAATGGTGATTCTAAGACTTATTCTTTAGATGAACTTGCCTTATTTGCAGATAATGATTCAGATTCTTTAAAAGCTATTCTCAAAATATTTATAGAAAGCACGCTGCAAAACAAGAATAATCTTAAAGAGGCTATTGAAAAAAATGAGACCTTAGAAGTAAATAAGATAGCTCATAAAATGCTACCCATGTTTAAACAGTTAAGAGCTGTCGAGATTATACCTATTCTAGAAAAACTGGAAAGTACAGAGTTAGAAAAAACTTCAAAAGTTGTGAGAAATTCTCTTAAAAAAGTGGCAATAGAAAAAATAGATGATCTTACTGAGCTATTAATTAATGAACTTAAAGTTTAATACCAT
>JBALXG010000161.1:0-6498 GCA_036961055.1 Leeuwenhoekiella sp.
ACTCACATTTTTGGTATCCACATACATTTTGTCTACAAGAATTTCAAATTCCTGTGTAATTAGTTGTGCTCTCGACATATGGTTTTCTGTCGATTTATATCGCTCATACACCGCTTTACAGAAATATAAAAAAGAAACCAACATACCTTCTAGCATCTTTTCCTGATAGGGATGCGGGTTTTTAAAGACTGACTGCATTCGTTGCGTATCAAAATAAAGCGATTCATGTTCTTCTTTGGTAAGCATTAGCAAACTCCTTTCAGACATTTTTAAAAACGGAAAATCCTCAATAACATTATCAACAACATTCATTAAAAACTCCTTTCTGAACATGATATTAAATCCAGCCATTTTTTCATCCCTAACCCAAGAAAAAACCTGACCCGGCACCACAAACCACAGTGGGTATTCTTCAAGTGTAAGCCAGTCTGTATTAAGGCTTAATCTACTTTCACCTACATAGCTCAACAAACCTATTTGATAAAAACCTTGCCTATATGGCGGCATACAACGCCTTGCAGATGGCTCTAATCCCTCTAAAGAATAAACGTCAAAATTGGGAATATGGCTTCTGTGAGGAAATCCCATAGCCTCACTCAAATCATTGCTTGTTTCAAAAACTGGAATTTCAGTATGGGTCATCGTATAAAAGTATTAAAAAATGACCGAAATGATATCTTTTGATTTAGTAGTAAAGTTTCTATATACAAAAATCTGTATTTAATAATTAAACTGCCATTTGTCCATGATTCAATGAAGCTATCTTAAACAAATATTCCTTATCAATTTCCCTGTATTTTTTACTTTTAATTAGTGTCTTGCACTTTCATCTTATCAAACTTAGTATTCAATTCATCTTCTGAAATAATTCCCCATCCCCCACCTAATGCCTTATAGATCGCAATTAATGAGGTGGCTGAAGAAATTTCACTTACAGCCAAAGAATTTTCAGATTGAAGTAAAGTGTTATCTGCACTTAAATAGTCAATAAAACTGTCTAATCCTGCATTGTAACGCTGTCTGGCAAATTGTGCAGCTTTCGCACTCGCCTCAGAAGAAATTTTTAATATTTCTCTTCTTTGCAATTCATTTGAATAGTTAGCAAGGGCTGTCTTTATTTCTTCCAATCCCTGCAATACGGTTTTTTCATATTGATTGAGTGCTCCTAATGTCAAAGCATCATTCTGTTTTACTTGTTGTTTAACCCTTCCCAGATTGAATGCTGCCCAACTTATATTAGGCATTATGCTCCATGTAAAAGATTCCTTACTTCCAAAATTAGCAAAGTCCACCGCCGAAAAACCAATAGATCCACCAAACTGAATTTTAGGATAAAGCTCTGCTACAGACAGATTATATTTGGCTATCTGTACTTGTAATGTAGCTTCTGCCCTTCTAATATCTGGTCTACGACGTAATAACTCATTAATATCTCCCAAAGCAACTGAAGGAGGCAGACTGGGCAACGGTTGCTTGTCAATAATTTTTAGATCCAGTTGGCCCGGCACTTCTCCTATCAACACACTCAAACTATTTTTTAATGCCTCCAACCTTGCTTTTAATGGAGGAATGGTAGCCCGTGTGTTTTCTAACTGTGCCATCGCCCTGGAAACATCAAGACTATTACTTGTGCCTGCTTCAGATAATTGAACCGTGAGATCATACGTATCCTGTTGTCCCTTCAAATTACGATTGGCTATATCTAAAAGATATTGTGTTCCGCGTAATTCCATATAATTATTGGCGACTTCTGCAAAAATACTTACATACATACCTTGCATATCTGCCAGTGCCAACTGATTATTTGCGTAAGCACCTTTGATACGGTTAGAAACACGGCCAAACAGGTCTGCCTCCCAAAAAGCATCAAAACTACTATTGTAGCTGCTATATGTAGGATTACTGCCTGGCACAAAAACATTTTCTCCCAGACGTGTTCTTGTATAATCGCCATTTGCAGTTATGGTAGGCAATCTGTCAAATTTCGTTTCTTTAACAAAAGCGCGGGAGGCATAGAAATTTGCCACAGCTGAATTAATATCTAAATTATTTTTTCTTGCTTTTGATATTAATGTATCTAAAACAGGATCATTAAATTTTGACCACCAATTCTCAATTATTTTCGAAGTTGTGACTTTTGTGTCAGAAAGTTCCTCCCGTAAAAAATCATCTTGTATTTCCGTTTTTGGTTTGACATTAAAATCCCGTTTTGTTATCCCGCAGGATAAGAGGAAAAACGAAAATAATGTTATTAAAATCAGATTTTTCATAGTTTAAATTTGAATTTATTTCAACATTTCAATTGCTGAACTTCTTTTATTTTATCTGTTTTGGTGATTTGGTTGTCCATTTTCTTCCCAGATAGTAAAATACAGGTGTAAGAAAAATTCCAAAAATTGTAACGCCCAACATTCCGCTAAATACTGCTATTCCTAGTGAGACGCGCAGTTCTGCACCGGCGCCAGTGGCAATTGCAAGTGGCACAACACCTAATATAAATGCCATTGCCGTCATCAAAATAGGGCGCAAACGAAGCTGTGACGCTTCAATAACAGCCGTTTTTAAATCTTTTCCCTGATCTTCTAATTGCTTGGCAAACTCAACAATAAGAATAGCGTTTTTACTCGCTAGTCCTACCAAAACAATTAATCCTATTTGGACCATAATGTTATTATCTAGTCCTGCCAAATCAATTCCTATAATTGCTGATAACAAGACCATTGGCACAATAAAAATAACAGCCAGAGGAAGTATGAGGCTTTCAAATTGGGCAGCTAATAAAAGGAATACAAATACAACAGCAAGGAGAAAAGCAACACCTGCTGTACTTCCTGTTTGCTTTTCCTGATAAGCCAATTCTGTCCATTCATAAGAAATACCTTCTGGGAGAATTTCATCAGCAAGTTCTTCCATTCTGTCTAAAGCCTCCCCAGAGCTATGCCCCGGCGCAATATTACCATTTAGTGCCGCCGCCGGGTACAAATTAAATCTTGGTATGCGTGATGCTCCTGAAATATCTTGCTGACGTGTGAATGTCCCAATCGGGACCATTTCGCCTTCATTGTTGCGTACTTTGATCCTAGATATGTCGTCGGGCGTTAATCGGTTAGGTGCATCTGCCTGCGCTGTAACCTGATAGGTTCTTCCTAAATAATTAAATTCATTAACAAAGGCCGAACCCATATAAATTTCTAAGGATTGAAATACATCACCCACATTAACACCCAGCTTTTCGGCCTTTACGCGGTCAATATCTAAAAACAATTGTGGGGTTTGATCATTAAAAAATGTAAAAACATTACTCAGAATAGGATCTGAATTTGCCGCTGCAGCTAAGGCATAAGTAGCCTTTACCAATTCATCTGTTCCTAAATTGGCTCTGTCTTGTACCATCATTTTAAAACCTCCCGCATTACCGATTCCACGTACAGATGGCGGTGGAATCACAAGTACAATCGCGTCATCTATTTGAGCTAGTTTTGTACTGATTGTACCTAATAAATCTTCATATCCTAAACCTTTCTCTTTACGTACATTAAAATCCTCAAGAGTTAAAAATACCGCAGCAGCGTTAGAAGAGTTTGTGTTTGAAGCTGCATCAAATCCCGTAAAGGCAACGGCATTTTCAACTCCATCAATGTCTAATCCTATATCTAGTACTTCTTTGATTACTTTATCTGTTCTAGACAAAGATGATCCTGGCGGCAATTGTACAAGTGTGATAAAGTATTGCTGATCCATAGCAGGAATAAATCCTTTTGGCACTCTTCCAAATTCAAAACCTGTAATAAGAACCAATCCTCCATAAACAACTAAAACTAGTATTGATGTTCTTAGCAGTTTCTGCACACTCTTCCCATAATTACCAGAGAGTTTTTCAATGAAATTATTAAAACCATTTCCTACATATGAAAAAGGTTTCAGCAACAATGGTGTTTTTTTATTTGGATCCTTCACTTCATGACGCATCAACAAAGCTGCCATTGCAGGACTTAAGGTTAAGGATACAAATACTGAAATAGTTGTAGCTACAGCGATGGTCATTCCGAATTGTTTATAGAACTGGCCCGAAATTCCATCTAAAAAAGCTGTCGGAATAAATACTGCAACTAATACTAAACCAATTGCAACTAGAGCGCTTCCTACTTCATCCATTGTTCTAACGGCTGCTTCTCTGGGTGAAAGTCCTTTAGCTAAATAACGCTCCATATTTTCTACCACCACAATAGCATCATCTACCACAATACCAATTGCCAGTACAAGACCAAAAAGCGTAAGATTATTAAGCGAAAAACCTATCGCCTGCATAACTGCAAATGTTCCTATAAGTGATACGGGTATGGCCAAAATAGGGATAATGGCTGCTCTCCAGGACTGGAGAAACAATAAAATAACAAACACCACTAATAGAATAGCTTCGAATATGGTGTGATATACTTCGTCTACAGATTTCTGTATGAATTCTGTAGGGTTGTATGCAATTTTATATTCGAGATCTTCTGGAAAGCTTTTAGAAAGTTCTTCCATGGTGGCTTTTATTTCAGCTGAAGTTTCTAAAGCATTTCCACCAGGCTGTTGAAAAATGGGCATGGCTATCGCGGGATCTTTCCCTAAATATCCCTTAGTGGCATAATTCTGAGCGCCCAGTTCTACACGACCAACATCTTTTACCTGAACAATTCTGCCACCAACTTCTGACTTTATAATAACATTCTCAAACTGCTGGGTTGTAACTAATTTTCCTTGTGTTTGAATATTTATTTCGAAGGCTGATTGGCTTCCAGATGGCAGTGTATTTAATGTTCCACTTGCGATTTGCACATTTTGAGCCCGAAGGGCAGCGACGACCTCTCCAGCTGTCATATCCAAATTCGCAATTTTATCGGGATCAAGCCAAATGCGCATAGCATATTCTGCAGCTCCAAAAATTTGTATATCCCCTATCCCTTTAATGCGAGCCAATTCATCTTTTAATTGAAGGGTGGCATAATTACCCATATAGGTCTGGTCATAGGTCTTATTTGGTGAATACATATTTACCACCAATAAGATGTCTGGGGATATTTTTTTGGTAGTAATTCCCAGTCTTCGAGCAGATTCTGGCAATCGTGGCTCTGCAATTGCCACTCTATTTTGAACTTGTACCTGTGCTCTGTCAAGATCTGTTCCCAGTTCAAAAGCTATCTGAAGAATTACCCGGCCATCTGCCGATGATTGGGATGTCATATAAAGCATTCCCTCAACACCATTAATTTCTTTCTCAAGGGGTGCTGCGACAGTTTCTGAAAGTGTCTTAGCATTTGCTCCCGGATACAAGGCTACAACTTCTACCGTTGGGGGTGCAACATCCGGAAACTGAGATACTGGCAAGGATACATAAGCCAGACCACCTACAATAAGAATAATTACACTCAATACAGCCGCAAAAATGGGCCTCTTTATAAAAACGTGACTAAATTTCATAGTTTTCTTTACAATTGAAATATAGCAGCCCTGTTGCCCTATAATTCATCCAATGAAATGAATGTTAAGAGCAATTAATGACTGCTTTAAATATTAGGATTATTTTGGAGAGACTTATTTCTCTTCTTTTACAACTGCATATTCTCCTGATTTTTCTATATCCAGCGAAGTTTCAATTGGAGTAACAGACATTCCAGGTCCAATTTTTTGAATATTATTAATGATCAGTTTATCCTCTTTGGTGATTCCATCCCTAATTATCCTTAAACCGTTAGAATGTAAAGGGCCTAATGTTACATTTTTAGTGGTTACTACATTATCATTTCCTAATACATAGACAAAACGAATAGATTGGTTAGTGCCTATTATATCATCGGGAATCATCACGGCTTCATGTTCTGCACTTCCTTTAAGTCTCGCTTTACCGAACATACCAGGCTCTAAAAGATGATCTTTATTTTCGAGCGTTGCACGACTTTCAATAGTACCCGTGCTGTTGTCTAGTTCATTATCTACAAAATCCATTTTTGCTTCATGTAAAAAATCAGTTTCATCCTGTAATTTGATAAACACAGGGATCCCTTCTGAACGCATAGATCCACGCTCGCCATTTCTAGCTAGTCTTACATATCTTAAATAATCAGATTCACTTCCCGTAAAATAAAAGTCAATGGGACTTGTTGCTACTATAGTAGTAAGTATAGTAGAGTTAGAAGTACCGCCATCAATCAAATTCCCTTCATTAACCTTATGTCTGCTTACCAATCCTGAAATAGGCGCAGTAACTTTTGTAAATTCGAGGTTAAGTTTGGCACTATCAACTCTGGATTGAGACAATTGAATACTCGATTTTGCAAAGGCTAAAGCCTGTTTTCTACGATCATATTCTTCAATAGACATTGCTCCGGATTCTCGAAGTGACTCAACCCTGTCGTAATTGTCCTGTGCAGTTTTTAAAGATGCTTTTGCCTGACCATAATCTGCATTTGCCTGATCCAGTGCAATTCTAAAGGATCTATCATCAATGGTAAAGAG
>JBALXG010000162.1:0-6475 GCA_036961055.1 Leeuwenhoekiella sp.
ATAAAAAAGAAGTCATTGCGCTCCCACCACGAACCATGATCTTTTTTATGATGATCGCTGTGCAGTGACCAAAGAAAACCGTGCATCACATATTTGTGGGTAAACCACGCCATAAATTCCATTATACAAAACGTGGTGATAAAAACTAAAAACCATTTCAATACCTGCATTTTTAAATAAGTTTTAATCTGTATTTTACGTAGCTGCGAGCTAATAATGATGCTTTTACATAATTAGGTACGCGTATACGTGTGTTTTTTATTTCTAGTGAAGGAGTTTTTTTTAATTTAGTCAAAAGTTGCCTGTAGTATCTATAGGCTGTGTAAACACCAAATTTTGCTTCGACCGGCAATTTATAAATACCTTCGAGGCCTCGAGCAAAATCTGCTTCTATTTCTTCAATTATCTTTTGTTTACTCAATTCATCAAGCTTATCAAGGTTCGTATTTGGGAAATAGGTGCGACTTAATTCCTCATAATCTGCTTTTAAATCCCGTAAAAAATTTACTTTTTGAAAAGCTGAACCTAAACTCATGGCGCATTGTTTCAATTCATCATAGCTCCTGCGATCACCTTTTACAAAAACGGTAAGACACATAAGACCTACAACATCTGCAGAACCGTATATGTATTCATTATATTCCTCTTCTGTGAGATATTTGCTTTTAGTAAGATCAAGGCGCATGCTCTTCATAAAAGAAATAACCAGATGTTTCTCAATTTGATATTTGTGAAATGTGTGTTGAAACGAGTTTAGAATAGGGTTGAGACTTATTTTTTCTTCTAATGCATGCTCAAGATCTTTCTCAAACCTATTAAAGAGCATCTCTTTATCATAACCATGAAAACTATCAACTATTTCATCTGCAAATCTTACAAAACCATAAATATTATGAATATCCTGGCGTATGCTGGGAGCTAGCATCTGCGTGGCAGTTGCAAATGAAGTGCTATAGAATTTAGTTACTGTTCTGGAGCACTTCTGAGAAACAAGATCAAAAATTTCTTTCATCCTTAATTAAGTTTAGCGATCAATCCTGCAGCGAGTTTACCAGAAATTAAGGCTGGTGGTACACCAGGACCTGGGACTGTAAGTTGTCCTGTAAAAAACAGATTATCTACTTTTTTACTTTTTAATTTAGGTCTGAGAAAAGCGGTTTGCATAAGTGTATTTGCCATTCCGTAAGCATTGCCTTTGTAAGAATGATAATCTTCTTTAAAGTCGTTGACACAAAATGATTCTTTAAATATAATATTTTTTTTAGCCTGTTGTCCGGTTAGTTGTTCAAAGCGAGTCATTATAATATCAAAGTATTTTTCTCTTAACTCCTGCGTATCGTGCAAACCGGTCGCAAGCGGAATAAGGAAAATACCTGCTTCCTGACCTTGTGGCGCTACGCTGTCATCTGTTTTAGAAGGAAAACTTGCGTAAAATAAGGGATCTGTAGGCCACTCAGGGATATCGTAAATCTCTTGCGCATGTCTCTCAAAATCAACATCAAAAAATAGTGTATGATGATTTACGTTTTCTATTTTTTTATCAAAACCTACATAAAAGAGCAGGGCAGAAGGAGCAAATGTTTTTGACTCCCAGTATTTCTCTGAATACTGTCTTAGATTTTTGGGCAAAAGCGTTTCGGTGTGATGGTAATCTGTGCCACTTAAAATAACATCTCCATCTATTACTTTTCCATCAATTTCTATACCTTCAGCATGATTATCTTTGGTGCGTATGCGACTCACCTCCATGTCAGTATGAATGGTGACACCGGTTTCTTTAGCTAGTGATTCCATTGCCTCAATAACCGCATACATTCCGGTTTTAGGATGAAAGGTACCTATACCAAAGTCGGCATAATTCATAAAACTGTAAAACGCCGGTGTATTACTGGGTTTCGCACCTAAAAAAAGCACCGGAAATTCCAGAATCTGTACTAGCCTAGGATTTTTAAAAGATTTGCGAACTTCTTTGCTAATCGTACTAAAGAAAGAGCCAATTTTTGCAATGGTGACAGGAGTAACAAGTTCCAGAGGAGAAACACCGGGTCTATATACAAGATCTTTTATAGCGACGTCATAATTATTTTTTGCTTCGTCTATAAAGAGTTGTAGTTTTTTTGAGCTGCCGGGTTCTTCGGCTTCAAAAGCCAACTTTATTTTGTCCAGAGTGTCTTCAATACTAATAAAATCTCCTTTACCAAAATAAACGCTATACGCGGGATTAAGCTTTTCAAGACTATAATAATCGGATGGTTTCTTATTAAAATCGGCAAAAAACCGCTCAAAAACGTCTGGCATCCAGTACCATGTAGGCCCCATGTCAAACGTAAATCCATCTCTTTTTAGCTGACGTGCCCGCCCGCCAATGGTTTTATTTTTCTCATATATATGTACATCATTACCCATTTGAGCTAAATAGCAGGCTGCGGCCAGTGAGGAAAACCCCGAACCCAAAATCAAAACTTTTTTATTCATTTAATACCATTAAAGCAATTGTGTAAAGGCTTTTAAAGATTTAAAAACTTTTACATTATCGGGCAATTCTTTTTCATTAACCTGCAGCGCCCGTTTGCCCAGGATGTAAAAGGGTATGCTATGGCTGGATAATTCTTCATTAAAGCTTTTTGCATATTCTTCTACCGTTTGATCGTCTGGTTTAATTGTAAAATATGATACAAAATGCACATCACTTTGACTTGCAAGCACATAATTAAGACTTTCCAGTTGTATGCTTTGACCTAGAAATATACAAGAATAACCTCGCGAGATTATTTCATAATTGAGAAACATAAGACCAAGCTCATGTATCTCATTTTCAGGTAAAAACAGAACAAACGTTTTACTTTTGGTTGGTGGATGTTTAAGCTGATACTGCTCTATCTGAAGCAGTATTTTCATTTTGATAAGGTTGGTAATAAAATGCTCATGAGCTGGGTTAATTGTATCTGTTTGCCAGAGAAAGCCTAACTCATTAAGTAAAGGTACAAAAGCTTGCATAAATATTTGGCGAAAGCTTAGTACGGTAGCGAGAGATTCATATGTTTTTGCAAATAATCTTTGATCAAAATTCATCATTGCGATTTTTAAAGAAATAATCGCGTGATTATTTGTCAGGTTATTTTTTGCAACAAGATCTGCAACAATTTCGGCTATTTCTGCTGAGTTATGCCGGGCAACCTTAGAGATTTTGTATTCATTTTCAAGAAGAAAGATAACGTTCAAAAGTTTCTGAAGGTCTTTTAAACTGTATGTACGTATGTTAGTTGCAGTACGATCTGGCTCTAGTAAATTATATCTCTTCTCCCAGATGCGTATGGTATGTGCTTTTATGCCTCCCAAACTTTCCAGATCTCGTATGCTGAATTGGGTTTTAACGGGATGCATGTACAGGTCTAATTATTTTTTTCATCTTACCTTTCAAACTTACTATTTTGTTTAAGTAAAATAAAAAATATTTAAACAATATTATCTTAATGTTTTGAGGGGTACACACAATGTAACATTTTAATTAGTAATTAACCTCACCTATAATTAAGAAATAAAAAAAGCAGTAGCCTCTCGACTACTGCTTTTTAAGTGGGGGTAATTAAAAACTAATGTACAGAAGAAGTATCAACTTTACCTGCACCTTTGCGTATAACCAATACAAACGGGACACATACTAGAAACAAAATACCCAGATAAAGAAAAATTTCCATGTATGATAAAACTGTACTTTGCACAGTAATTGTTCTGTCCAGAATTTGGTAAGCTCGCGCCAGAGCTTCGTTAGGACTAAATCCTTTACCAATAAAATTTTGTTGTAAGCCATGTACTCTTTGCTGTACACTGGAGCTTGCCGCATTAAGACTGGGAATCAAATCAACGCGATGCTGCTGATTTAATCTGGATATCATAGTTGTGATTATTGCGATACCAAAAGATCCTCCTAATTGTCGCATCATCCCGGTAAATGCAGCTCCCTCGCCAATATCTTTACCTTGCAGGGTAGATAAAGAGAGAGTTGTGATAGGTACAAATAATAAACCTAGTCCCATACCACGTACAACTAAAGGCCAGAACATATGTTCTCCTCCTGTATCAGGAGTCATTATATTATGCATCCATAAGCAGAAAATAAAGAAAAGTGAAAATCCTGCAGCAACCATATATTTTTGTGAAACGCCACGTTCAAGCAGCTTCCCTATTATAGGCATCATAAAAGCAATGGTCAATGAACTTGGTATTAATAACAATCCTGCGTCTGTAGCCGTCCAGCCCAAAACAGATTGTGTATATATAGGAATTATAAATGTTGATCCATATATTCCAAACCCCATAATAAAGGTCATTAACGTACCTATTTTTAAGTTGCTGTTTCTTAAAACACGCAGATTAACTATAGGATGTTCATAAACCAACTCGCGCCATATAAACAGAATTAATCCAAAAAGGGAGACCACACTAAGTGTTACGATGACAGGATCCTGAAACCAGTCATCTTGTTGACCGTGTTCTAAAACAAATTGTAACGAGCCTATAAATGCTGTTAGTAAAACAATGCCCCACCAGTCAACCTGATTAGCTTTCAACTTATCACCATATTTTGGACTTTTTACATATAAAAGCGTGAAAATAGTTGCAATTATCCCTAAAGGTAAATTGATGTAAAAAATATAAGGCCATGAGAAATTATCAACCAGATAACCTCCCAAAGGTGGTCCTAATGTTGGCCCTACGATAATACCTAGCCCATAAATCGCCTGTGCCATACCACGTTTTGCGACGGGATAACTTTCTGTAATTATTGTTTGTGCGGTAACCAGTAAAGCTCCACCACCCATTCCCTGAATAAATCTAAATGTTACTAACTCCCAAATATTTGTGGCATTACCGCATAAAAATGAAGCTACTGTAAAGATTATAATTGACGCTGCAAAATAATTACGCCGCCCAAACTGTTTTGATAACCAGCTTGTCATTGGGATAATAATTACGTTTGCTATGGCATATGCAGTGATTACCCATGCTATATCATTAAGTGTAGCACCCAGGCTACCACGCATATCATTAAGCGCAACGTTTACAATTGTAGTATCGACTATCTCAAGGAGAGCACACAGTATAGCAGTTATTGTAATAATAACCCGTCTAAAACCGTATTCTACTAAGTCGTTTTCTTCTTGCATATTATTTTAGATGAACGTCAACATTTACATTCATTCCAGATCTTAATTTTTGGAATTTTTCCGCATCATTTTGATCTGTAAAATCAATTTTAACCGGTAAACGCTGAATTGTTTTTACAAAGTTTCCTGTAGCATTATCTGGAGGAAGTAATGAGAAGCGCGCTCCCGTTGCAGGTGAGAAATTTGATATCTTACCTTCAAATTCTTCGCCGGGATATGCATCAACTTCGATACTAACAACCTGACCTACCTCCATTTTTTCTAATTGAGTTTCTTTAAAGTTGGCAATGACCCATTTATCTTGGGTATTTACCAGATAAAATAATGACTGCCCGGGTTGTACATATTGTCCTGCCTGTAAATCAACGGTAGATAATTGACCATCTATGGGAGCTGTTACAATTGTATAGTCCAGATTAAGTTGAGCCGCATCTACTTTTGCCTGCGCGCTTTTAACGTTTGCCTCTGCTACAGAAACTTGTTTTTGTGATATTTCAGTTTGAGAAACAGCGGCGCTACGTTGACTGCTCGTTGCCTTTTGTTGACTCTGTAATATTTGTAACTGTGTTTCAGCTTCCTGTTTTGCTGCTAATGCCTGCTCATATTGTTGTTCAGTAATTGAATGATTACTATATAGGTTTTCATATCGTTTAAAATCGTTAGACGCTCTGCCAAGTTTTATTCTTGCAGATTCTATACTCCCTGATGCAGAATTAACCTGTGCAGACGATGCCGCAGCATTTGCCTGATAAGAACCTATGCTCGCCTGTGCCACGCCTACTTGACTTTGGGCAGCGGCCAGACCTGCTTTTGCTTGTTCCAGACTAACCAGATAATCACGCTGGTCAATAGTAAAAAGAGTGTCTCCTTTTTTGACCCTGTGATTATCTGCTACGTAAACTTTATCTACAAAACCACCTACATGAGGTATGATAGAATTCATATTTGCTTCAATCTGAGCATCATCAGTCTCCTCATGAGCCATACCATGTATAATTTTATAACCTCCATAAACCACTCCAATAACTACAAGCGCAGTGATGATAATTATAAATTTCTTGTTTGTTTTTTTCTTCTGTTCCATTATGGGTGAATGTGTAATATTATTGGATAAATTGTTCAGTTAATTGTCCTTTTGCAGTTAGCAGCTCATAGTATTTTTGTGTAATATCTGCCTTTGCGTAAGTGAGATTTATTTTAGCCTGAAGCTGTTGTACATCTGCTTCCAGCAAATCATTAGTATCAACCAGGCCGTTGTCATACTTATCTTTTACTATGCGGTAATTTTCAGCAGCTTGCTCTTCAGA
>JBALXG010000163.1:0-6419 GCA_036961055.1 Leeuwenhoekiella sp.
CCATTAATTGCCGCTATAAACCAGGTTTTATCTTTTCGCCTTGCGATAACTGCATCCTTCCCGGGATAACCATCAAGAAATCTGGTTTCGGTCCAGTCTGTAGGGACATCTTTTAGCAACTCCACCACATAGTCTGGCATCTTGTTCATTCCCTGGGGAATTTCAGCGATATGCTGTATCCCTGAAAGGAAAATAACGGGCAAAGCCAACTCAAAAGCAGCTGTTGTTCTTCTTTGAATATTAGGTATAGAATCGAGCACCATAGGAGTAAAATCCATAGGGTCAAAGGCATTTCGTGTAAACGGTAACATCGCATTATGGCTGGGTTGCAAATCTGCAGTTTCCTGCCCAAAAGTGATAAACTCCTCCCCTTTTATGGCTTCAGTAGTCATTAAATGCGGATACGTGCGCTGCCAGCCCCGCGGTAAAGTGGCGCCATGAAAATTCATCAAAAGTTGGTATTCTGCCGCATCTTTTAAAATATCATGATAATATGCGATCATAGATTGCCCGTCACCACCAAAGAAATCTACTTTAATCCCGGCAATTCCCATATCATGAAGTTTCTTAAATTCAGCTTTTCTGCCTTCCGGCGAAATTAAAGCGCTTTTTGGTTCATAAACAGTATCATTCCATTCTCCGGAAGAGTTATACCACAACAGCAGTTTAACACCTTTAGTAGAAGCGTAGTCAGCTAATTTTTTAATGCGCTCCTCGCCTATTCGCTTATTCCAGTCTGCATCAACAAGGCAATACGGCCAGTTCATTTCTGAAGCATAATCTATAAAATCTTTTGTGGTCTCATAATTAACCGAATCATCTTTGAGCAGAACCCAGCTCCAGGAGGCAAAACCCGGTTTTATAAAAGAAGTGTCCATATCAATCGCAGGCGCGGCAAGATCTGTACCCAGCGTACTTTCTACGATAGTTTTAAGCGAACCAATAGTTATAATACGCCACGGTGAGTACAACGGAAGCGTAGATTTAGGATTAAGCGTTCCGTTTGTAAAAACCTCGCTTTCCTGCGGAAAAGTGAGCTGTAGCGCATCATTTTCGGCATTATATTTTAAACGGCTGCCACAATAATTTGCCTCCAGATCTGTCTCACTTATAAGCGCCCACGTATCTCCGGTTTTAAATAAGGCAGGATAAACCCAACCTTGGCCTAGAGGCGAAATAGTATCTGCATCAACCCCCATTAAATAATGCTCTTCATACGAAGGATTTGTACGCATCCAGCCGGTTTTTGCAACAGACATAGGCTGTACCCAAGCTTTAGTTTCATCTGGAAAATGATAAGCAGTCGCCTCTTCTGTGACTTCATAAACCGTATCTGAAGTATTGGGGAAATAATAGCGAAAAGCCACCCCATCATCTGAAAGATTAAAAATAATATCAAGCGGCTCGCCCTCTGCATTTTCTAAATGTACCTGGTATTGATTTGCGGTGTACTCAATTTGCTGTTGTTTACCCTGCAACATCGTATAGTTATCTGAAACCGAAACCGGCCCCTCAATCGATATAATGGCAAGGTCTTTAAAAAACTGAGCATCTTTTCTGGTAATACCTAAAGCTGAAGTATCTAAAACCACCTCCTTGCCTCGTAAAACGCGATAAAAAGGTTCGCCAGCGTCGCGCAGACCAAAAGTTACAGAAATAGATTTTTCTGGATTTGTGAAGGTTGATATTCCTTTCTGAGCCTGAGTAACGGTAATAACAAAGAAGCAAAGAAGTAAAAGCTGAAGTTTTTTCATTTTTAAATGTTTATTTAACACTTATAAAAATAGCTAAAAAAATAAGTTTACCAACTTTGTTTTAAAATAGGCGGAGTTTACTGATAAAAACAGGGTTTTATTTTGGAGAAAATAAGATTATTAGTAATCCTGAATTAAGACATCTGTAGGGATGTGAAGTTTTGTATTTAAATTCCTTACCATTTCTAAGGTTAATTTTCTCTTCTTATTTAAGACTTCGCTAACCCTGCTTGTGAATCCCAGTATCTCTGCTAAATCTTTTTGTTTCAATCCCATTTGTTCCATTCTGAATTTTATCGCCTCTATAGGGTCCGGCATTTCTATGGGAAAATGTTCATTCTCATATTTATCAATCAATATTGATAATATTTCGAGTTCATCACCTTGTTTAGTTCCCATTTTCGCATCAAAAATCTCCTCAAGTCTATTGAGGGCATTTTGATAATCGTTTTCGTTTTTTACAGGTGTGATTTTCATATTAGATTTCGTTAGCGTCTATTTATTACATATAATTCTATCAAACAAAAACCACCCAACTCAACACGCAAAGCGCCAATACAGTCAAGCCTTGTATTCCAGTCATTAAACTAAAGGAGCGATTAGTATCTTTCGCACTCATGCCGCTAAATTGTGACACCACCCAGAAGTAACTATCGTTAAAGTGTGAAACCGTCATCGCACCTCCTCCTATTGCCATAACAGCCAGAGCAAATTGTAAAGGTTGATCCCAACCCAAAGTGGGAATTATAGAAGCCAGCAAAGACGAAGTAATTACCATCGCGCTTGTAGAAGAACCTTGGGCTGTTTTAAGAACTGACGCAATAAGGAAAATACTGGCTAATATCAGCAAGTCGCCAGAATTCCCGCCGCTCATCCATTGTGCGATAAAATCTTTAAGCGGTGTCGCTTTTAAAACTCCGCCAAAAGCTCCGCCCGCCCCGGTAATAATCAAAATAGGACCGCTGACTTTTATAGCTTCAACAAACCATTTTGAACTTTGGTTTCCTGTTTTCGGTTTTAATAATAAGATTGCGGCAATCGCTCCCAAAAAAATCGCAACCAGCGGATTACTGATAAAGTCCAGAATTTCATTTTCAATTCCTGCGAAATTTAAAATAGTACCTATAGCAATAAGAATAATAGGTAAAACAACGGGGAAAATAGCTTTATTAAAAGAAGGTAAAACCTGATTTTCAGTTTCTGCGGGTTCATCGGGAATCACTTCTTCGGTGGTAATATTCTTTCCTAATCCTTTCGAAAAAAACCAGGTTATTATCAAAATAGGAATAGAAAAACACAAGCCCGTAATGATAATTGTTCCTAAATAGCCGGAAGCTCCTATATTCCCGGCAGCAGCGATTGGTCCCGGCGTAGGCGGAATTAAAGTATGTGTCGTGTACAAACCTGTTGCCAGAGCAAGACTTAAACTGGCCTTATTTGCTTTTCCCAATTGGCTGAGTTTATCGGCAAGGCCTGAAAGCAAAATAAAACCGCTGTCGCAAAAAACCGGAACACTTACCACAGCACCAATTAATGAAATTGCCGGAATAATTTTTCCTTCCCCCGTAAGGGCAATTATTTTATGAGCGATACGCATAGCACCTCCCGATTTCTCAAGAAAAACCCCGATTACACTACCAAAAATGACGATAATCCCAATATATCGCATGAGTCCGCCAAAGCCATCCTGAATAGCAGTCAACAAAGTTCCGAGCGGCATTCCGGCAGCAAAGCCTACAAAGAAACAAGCCACAACAAGGGCTAGAAAAGGATGTAGTTTCCATTTTGATGTGAGCAAAATAATAAGTACGATTGAAAGCGCAATGACGAGAAGCAGTGGATAACCGGTGAGCATTACAGAGAATTTATTGTAATTTATGAATAAAAAATTTCTTAAAATCAACTATCTTCAAGGTAAAATCATTGCAAGTCAGGTAAATTAGTTTCATGAAAATCCTTATAGCTCCAGATAAATTTAAAGGTTCGCTAAACGCGAAAGATCTTTGTAACGCTATTGCAGAAGGTATTCTTGTTAATTATCCAGATGCTGAAATAATCAAATTTCCACTGGCTGATGGCGGCGAAGGTTCTGTTGACATTATTAAGCAGCACCTCAACTTAAACACGATCTCGCTGGAAGTTTGTGGCCCTTTATTCAGAAAAATAACGGCTTCCTATAAGATTAATGATACGACGGCTTATATCGAAATGGCAGCCGCTTCTGGTTTTGATCTCCTTACTGAAGAAGAACGCAACCCAATGTTTACAACAACTTATGGCACGGGCGAAATGATACAGGATGCTATAAATCGCGGAGTGAACAAAGTGTATTTATTTATAGGTGGTTCTGCAACCTGCGATGCCGGGATGGGAATGGCACAAGCATTGGGTTATAAATTTCTGGATAAAAGCGGCAAAAACCTGCCTGGAATAGGCAAAAATCTCGTTAAAATAGACAAAATTCTCCCGCCTAAAAGTGATGCTCACGCCACAATTGAATACATCACACTTTGCGATGTTAAAAATCCGCTGGCTGGTAAAAATGGTGCTGCGTATGTTTTTGGTCCGCAAAAAGGAGCTTCAGCAAATGAAGTTAAACTGCTGGATGATGGCTTGAAAAATTTCGCTGTAAAAGCAAAAGAATACCTCAACAAAGAAATTTTAAAAACTTCAGGAAGTGGGGCTGCCGGAGGTCTAGGCGGTGGGAGTATCGCTTTTTTAAATGCCAGACTAAAATCTGGTATTGACTCGATTTTTGAGATCGTTCAGTTTGAAAAGGAATTAAAAGATGTTAATTTTATCATCACCGGTGAAGGAAAACTAGACAAGCAAACTCTGGAAGGCAAAGTGGTTTCAGGCGTTTCCGCTTTCGCGAAAAAAAATAATATTCCGCTTTATGTGATCTGTGGCACTGTTGATCTCGACACGCATGAATTAGAGAAACTGGGTGTAAAGAAAATTGCTTCGGTGATGCAGGTAGCTAAAAACAAACAGGATGCTTTTGAAAATACGTATCAACTTGTAAAAAATATTGGCCAAAATTTAATTTAACAGTGTAAATTTTTATGCTTTCACAGCTGTTTTTAGTACTAAAAAGGTTGATTTTTCACTTAAAAAAGCTGATTTTTAATGTCATTATTCTAACTGCTTTTTTCTAACTAAAAGGTTGTATATAAAGATGAAAACAGAAATAAAAAAGCTGGTAATTAATTTAGAGAATTGCTTTAAAGGCAAACCATGGTACGGCTATTCTGTATTACATAAACTTAATGAGATTGAGTTTAATCTTGTTAATGAAAGTCCCTTAGAGAATACAAATACGATCGCAAAAATCGTTCAGCATATGATTAACTGGAGAATTTTTGCCATTGAAAAAATTAAAGGAAATGAGGAGTTTGATATTAAATTAAACACTTCTGACGACTGGCCGGAAACTACAGTCAATTCTGAAAAAGAATGGCTACACCTGATCAATATTCTCAATGATACGCAGGAAGAACTAATTGAATTACTGCAATCTAATGATGATGAATTTTTAAAATGGCAAACCCCCGGGAGAGAATATGACTATAAATTTTTAGTAGAGGGGATAATACAACATGATATTTATCATCTGGGACAAATCGCTATTGTTGCAAAACAGGCTAAAATAAAAGTAAACCTGATGAATTAAGGGAATTTAAATTTTCAAAAAATAATTTGTTCTGAGTGAATGTCGAAAACACGTATCTAATTTTTAAAGACGATTTTAAACATCGCAACTGGGTAGACTGGGTAATTTCACATGTTATGCTGGGACCGCCGCCTTTCCGACTTAAGGGAGCGCTTACCTTCACAACAGACGGTTTTATTTTTAAAGGGTATGATATGTTTACTAAAGAAAACAGCGAGTTTGAAATTAATAAATCAGACATCATCCAGCTATATCTAGGCTATGATAAATTATTTCGTAGAGCACAGGCACGAGGAGATTCATCATTTGAGCCTTTACGTATAAAACTAAATATGGAAAACAAAGAGACTGATCTTTATGTAGTCTCAGAATATAACGGAATGACTTCAGCAAATACAGAGCTTTTTGAAGAGATGAAAATCTGGTTATCATAAACTGATAAACATGCTTTAAAGGGGAATTTCTCAGTTTTCGGAAATAAATTAGAGTCAATTTATGAGTTTAAATAAAAAGAAATACATCGCATTTTTAGGCGGAATAAATGTGGGTGGTAAGCACAAAGTGCCGATGGCAGAACTGAAAACCGAACTTGAAAAATTAGATCTTCACAACATACAAACGCTGCTCAATTCTGGAAATATAATATTTGAAGCAAAAGATCAGGATGCCAAGTCACTTGAAAAAATAGTTGCAGATCATATAGAACAAGCGTTTGGCTTTGCAATACCAACAATCATAAGAAAGTCTGAAACCATTCTTGATTTACTAAATAGTAATCCTTTTAAAGATGTTACTATTACGCCAGACACAAGACTTTACGTATCATTTTTGCAGGAAGAAGTTGAGACTAATTTGCAATTTCCCTGGTCTACCAGCGATAATGCATTTAGAATTTTAGATAAAATCTCATCTTCTATTAGTCTAGAGGTAAAGTGTGATCTAACATCACGTCTGGAATGAATTGCCTTATACAAGCCAGTTTTTTCCTCACT
>JBALXG010000164.1:0-6388 GCA_036961055.1 Leeuwenhoekiella sp.
CTCTCGCCACACAAATACTTGATAGAAACGGAGAAGTTATAGGCAAATATTTTATATATGATAGAAGGCCCATCGCTTTTAATGAAATACCGCCACATCTCGCTGAAGCCCTAGTAGCAACAGAAGATGCAAGGTTTTATGAGCACGATGGCATAGATAAACGTAGTTTGTTACGGGTTTTATTTAAAACCATTTTAATGCAGGATGATTCTGCTGGTGGGGGCAGCACACTTACACAACAACTTGCCAAGAATCTCTTTGGCCGACCAGATGCGGGCAGTTTAGGACTTGTAGTATCTAAATTTAAAGAATTTATTATAGCTCAAAGACTTGAAGACGTTTATTCAAAGAATGAGATTCTTAACCTGTATCTCAATACCGTTCCATTTCCAGATTATACATTTGGTATTGAAAGTGCTTCTCAAAAATTTTTTAATAAAACCACACGAGATCTGACTTCAAATGAAGCTGCTATACTCGTAGGCACACTTAAAGCAAATCATAGTTATAATCCACGTCTTTTTCCTGAACGCGCTAAACAAAGACGTAATGTGGTTTTAAGCCAAATGATTCATTACGGTTATTTAAAAGAATCTGATACTGTCGCACTTTCAAGCGACACCATACGTTTAAAATACCAGCGCTTTGATAATTCAGGGCTTGCACCCTATTTTAGAGAACAGTTAAGAAAAGATTTAAAAGAATTACTGAAAAATTATAAAAAGAGTGATGGCAGCTCATACGATTTATACCGAGATGGATTGACAATCTATACAACTCTCGATAAAAAAATGCAGATTTATGCCGAAAAAGGTATGCGTGAGCATATGAAAGAATTACAGAATACTTATGTAAAAGCTTACGGAAAATATGCTCCCTGGAATAAAAAGAATATCCTGGATCCTTCATTAAAAAATTTACCATATTATAAGCGCCTTCAAAAAGAGGGACTTTCAGAGAATCAAATAAAAGATTCTTTAAATAAAAAAGAGATGCGCCATTTATTCAAGTGGTCAATAGCAGAAAAAGATGAGGCAGTCTCTATTTCAGATAGCTTATCTCATTATTTATCTTTGCTTAATTGTGGTTTTATAGCTATTGATCCCCATACGGGAAGTGTCCTGTCTTATATAGGTGGAATTAATTTTGACAGCTTTAAATATGATCATGTGTCACAAAGTAAGCGCATGGTAGGATCAACCTTTAAACCTTTTGTATATACTGCCGCCCTGGAAGACGGCATGGATCCTTGTACTTATTATTCCGCTGAAGAAGAAAGCTATTTAATAAAAGACAAAATATGGACCCCGTCAAATGCAGGTGATGAAGGTGGCAAATTTACATCATACTCTTTAAGAGGCGCTTTAAGTCATTCTGTAAATACGGTGGCAGTAAAACTAATTCTTGACATTGGTATAGATAAAGTGATTAAGCAGGCAAATAAAATGGGAATTGAAGCTAAACTTCCTTTTGTGCCATCACTAGCGCTAGGTACTGCAGAAATAAGATTGCGGGATTTAGCAGGTGCCTATACCTCGTTCATTAATGATGGTAAACCTGTTAAACCGTATTTAATAACAAAAATTACGGATAGATCTGGTAAGATCATAGCCCAATTTGAACCTGAAATTAATGAAAAACCTGCGATGAAAAACTTTACTCGTGAAGCCATGATAGAGATGATGAAGGCAACAGTAAATGAAGGCACAGCTACACGATTGCGATATAAATATCAACTTAAAAATGATATTGCCGGCAAAACCGGAACTACTCAAGATAACAAAGATGGGTGGTTTGTAAGTCTTATGCCAGAGCTAATCACCGTTACATGGGTAGGAAATGACGATTATCGGATAGGATTCAGTAATACAAGCATTGGTTCCGGTGCTAATTCTGCTTTACCTATATTTGCAAAATTCCTGCAGCAATTAAATGCAGATACAACATATACTAAAATTACTCAGACAAGATTTAAAAAACCATCCTCATCAGTAGAGTCTGCTCTTTTATGTGAAAGTGTGGTAAACGATAGTACATCTGTAAAATATTTCTTTAAGAATATTTTCGGAAGTAATTCTTCAGATGAAAAGAAACCTATTAAACTTGATGATAAAGGAAGAAGAATTGATGTTGAAGTGAAAGTAAATGATAATTTAAACGACAAAGAGGAAGCTAAAGAGAGAAAGGGATTTTTTTCATTTCTAAAAAGAAATAAGAAAGATGACGATAACTAAGGATTTTTTATTTAAAAACTTCCCAAATTAGGTTAAAAATCAGCTTAAAATACTAAAAAAATAATAATTGTGATCAATTAATTTGATTTTACAAATATTACCATTATAATACATTCTATTTAAACTTAAAAACAAAATCATATATGAGACAACTCAAGATCACCAAGCAGGTTACCAATCGAGAATCGAAATCACTGAACACATACTTGCAGGATGTGAGTAAGCTCGATATGATAAATGCAGAGGAAGAGGTCGAGTTGGCACAACGTATACGTGAAGGAGATCAACTTGCTCTTGAACGTTTGACGAAGGCTAATTTAAGGTTTGTGGTTTCTGTTGCAAAACAGTACCAAAATCAGGGTCTGAAATTACCAGACTTAATTAATGAAGGAAACGTAGGGCTTGTAAAAGCTGCTAAGCGTTTTGATGAGACTCGTGGTTTTAAATTTATATCCTACGCAGTTTGGTGGATTCGTCAATCAATATTACAGGCAATTTCAGAACACTCAAGAACTGTAAGATTACCTTTAAACAAGATTGGTACAATAAGCAAGATAAATAAGGCATTTTCTTATTTAGAGCAAAGTTTAGAACGTCCACCTTCTGCAGATGAAATCGCAAAAGAATTAGACATGACAATTCAAAAGGTAAAACTTGCTATGAAAAATAGCGGTCGTAACCTTTCTATGGATGCTCCTTTTAAAGAAGGTGAAAATGATTCTAATCTTTATGATGTTTTAAGATCTGGTGAATCACCTAATCCTGATGCAGACTTAATGCAGGAGTCTTTAGGAACAGAAATAGAACGTGCTCTTGAAACGTTATCACCTAGAGAATCTGACGTAATCAAATTAAACTATGGCCTGGGTGGTGAGCAACCGCACACTTTGCAGGAAATAGGCGAAATGTTTGACTTAAGTAGAGAACGCGTGCGTCAAATACGTGAGAAAGGTATTCGCAGATTAAGACATACTTCTAGAAGTAAAGTTTTAAAAACCTACTTAGGATAGTCAAAATCTGACTTTTAATATAAAAAAACCGGCAGAAACTAATCTGCCGGTTTTTTTTGTTCTATTCTATGACTATATCAAATACCTGAGCAAAATCTGTTTCGCCGCCGGCATTTTGTATATTACCATCTACAACTCCAGCAGCACTTTTATCTGGCTTATGTCTTAATGTTGCTGTTAGTAATCCCATACCGGCAGATCCAGTTTCTAAGAGAAAGCTAACACCAATGGGGTCGCCATTTTCATCCTGATCATCATATTGAACTGAAGCGCTTAAGCCGCTGCTAAATTCATAGAAAAATTGATGATCTACTCCTTCATCTTTAACTTCTTCAATAATATTTTCTGCAGGAAAAACAGTTTCATTAAGTAAAATTGTTTCGCCCTTATAAACAGTATTAGCTTTCAGTGGTCCAGAGACTGAAATTACGGGTTTATCAGGACCATCGCTATCAAGATCCTGTGATGTTAAAGTAACCATCTCTTTGGTTGATTCATCTATTAAGTTTAAAGTCATTGTAGTAATAACTTCTTCTTCATTTATAGGTTTAGGAATACGATCGGCTTCACAGGATGTAAAGAAAAAAGCACCCAAAAAGAGTATTGATATATATTTATATTTTTTCATAATAGCTTCTTGACGATTAATAATTCAGTTTTAATTGAATTCTGAAGTTTCTGCCCAGATCATCTACAAAATAACGCTGGCGATTTAAATAATCACGATAAGCTGTATTAAGGGCATTATCAACGTATAAACCAAGTGTAAGTTTAGAATTTTGATTTACAGCAAAGTCTATTGATGATGATATATGAAACAAGTTATATCCAGCTGGTGGTTTACTTATTTCAATTTTTGTATCTACTTGCTCTCCATTAACCGGCACTGCCACGATAAAATCATTATCAGGATAACGCGTTTGTTCAAAAACACTTTGACTACGCAATCCTAAAGTTAAATTGTGCCAGGTATTTGTATAAGTAAGTGTATTTGTCCAGTTGGGCGCAGGCATATCTATAATGGGGCGATCCCTGTCAATATCTTGTCCATTTACATATGCAAAGTTACTTTGCAGTCCCAAACTTGAGCTTATGGCATAATTTACATCAATATCTATCCCGTATAATCTGGCGTCAATTTGATTATATTGAAAAACCGGGAAAGCACCTCTTGTTGTTTGCTGGACACCGCTGGGTTCAAGAATTATAAAATCATTAATTAAATTTATAAAAGGATTTAAGCTAAAGTTAAACTTGCTATACCTCCCTTCTACTGATAAACTTACCTTGTAAGATTGTTCTTTTTTAAGGCGTAAATCACCCAGTTCTATAATTGCCGCAGAATGATGCAACCCGTCACTAAATAACTCTGAAGGGTTAGGTGATCGTGAAGCCGAACTTAAATTAAATCGCGATACCAGCTGATCGTTTATATTATATTTTACTCCTATAGTTCCAGATAAATTGTGATAATCAAAAACAGGGTTTGCCAGTAACTGATTATCTAGTCTTTGTATAACAATACCGTCAAAATCTGAATCATAACCCCTTTCTTCCCATCTGGAATTAAGATAATACTTGAGTGCATCAATACGCACAAAATCATATCTTAAACCGGCGTCCATTACCCATTTATCAGAAAGATTAAGATCTATGGTACTATACCCGGCAGCTGTATACATTTTATAATCTGGTATCAATCTGCGAATTCCTGTATCAGGATCAGGGAAATTAACCTGATAGGATGCCTCTGCTCCAAAATTAGCTTTAAATGCATCTTTAGCATCCCATTCAAAATTAGTATTCAGAGTATGTGATTTAAGCTCTAAATCTAATGAGGGCGTATCTTTATCACTTCCTCTGCGTAAATCATATTCCTGTCTTTTATTAAACTGAAAGGAATAATCAAGCGATAATTTCCCTGCATTCTCAAACCGTTTATATAAACTAAGCTTGGCCAGGTGATGTTTTACATCTTGCTTAGGGGCATTGATATCATAATTAAAATCACCAATATAAGTGGGTTGTTTGCTATTAATGGCTCGCACAAGATCGCCTACACTTCCTATATGAGAGGCTCGAAGAATACCAATTTCGGCATCATAAAAACTATAAAATGCATCAAACCCGTATGTGAATTTATTGACACCAAATCCTACCGAAAAATCCTTTTCATGACTACCTGTATTAGAAAGCAGATAATCAGGTGCTTCAAGATCTCCTGCATATTTTAACGTGCCCTGCCCTTTTGCATACCAACCACTTTTATAAGCTTTAAGCAAACTTGAAGTTGTACTTACTCCCCTTCCGTTAGAAGAGGCACTAAAAATAGTTTTTCCTATTAATGTATCTTTTATAGGCGCTATTTGAGCATCAGTTACAATAACGCCACCTACGGCATCACCTCCATAACGTAAAGCTCCCGCCCCTTTGACAACTGTTATATTTGCGGCGCTATTCACATCAAGATTAGGTGCATGCTCCACGCCCCACTCCTGATCTTTTAAACGCACACCGTTATTTATTATCAGAACTCGGCTACTATGAAGACCTTGAATTACCGGTTTTACAACTGTACTACCGGTATTTAATGAAGAAACACCACTTATTTCCTTTAAAGCATCACCCAGACTACCACTACTATACTTCTCAATAGTTGCCGTTTTGATAGACTGTTCTGTGCCGGAGTTTGTTTCATTATGAAATTTCTCACCCTTCACGGTGACTGTTTTAAGCTCTTCTATATGATGTTCAAGTTTGAAGTTAGATTGCATGTCGCCCTTTACGGTGACTTTAAAGGAGTTTGTCTCACACTCTGGATGTGTAACTTCTATCGTATAATCGCCGGGACATAAATTTGTAATTGTATACTTACCATCAAAGTCTGTAACCGCATAATTATCTTCACCAACAACCGAAAGTGTTGCGTTAAAAAGTGGTGTGCGGTTATGAAAGTCTGTAATTGTCCCTGTAAGTTTATAATCGCACTGTTGTGCCTGAACTATTCCGCAAAAAAGCAGGAATAATCCAATACTGAAATATTTCATTTAAAATTTGAATTGAAATAATTGACCCTGAACGGGTTAAAAAAGTTAACTGAAAAAAAATTAGGCTACAGGTGGCGCCTTATTCAGAAACTTACCG
>JBALXG010000165.1:0-6317 GCA_036961055.1 Leeuwenhoekiella sp.
ATCGGCCAAAATCCATGGAGACATTCCACTAAAATTATCAGGCATTCTTTTCATCATTTTTATTGTTTCCTCAAAATACCATTCCTGAAATTCTTCGCTCCATCGCGTTTCTTTATCTGCATGAAAACCTCCTTTAGCCCCTGCTCCGGTTTCACTAAAAAACACAGGTTTGTCGTAGGCAAAAGCCCAATTAGAATTTTCTTTGGCATGGGGCAAATCGCCATACCAGCCCAAATATTCATTGACTGAGACAATGTCTGTAAATGCGCCAAGCGGATCATCTACATAATTTTTACCACTGTTATACCCCACTTCAAGGGCGGCCGAAACCAGGCGTGTTTTGTCAATACTTTTTGCATCTTCAACCAGTTGCCTCATAAAATTGGTACGCGTCTCGCTTACAGGTGTTTCATTACCAACAGACCAAATGATCACAGAAGCTTTATTACGGTCTCTAATAATCATCTCCTCAAGCTGCTTTTTGGCCTTTGTGAGCACTTTTTCATTACCAAAATCGATTGTCCAGTAAACCGGTATTTCACTCCAAACCATTACACCAATAGAATCTGCCATGCGGGTCATATACTCATTGTGCGGGTAATGAGCAAGCCGTACCATATTTGCATCAAGATCTTTTACCCAGCCAAAAAGCTGTGCTGCATCTTCTTTATTTTTTGCCCTTCGTATTTCTTGCGGAATTTCTTCATGCACACTTATTCCGCGAAGGAAAATCTTTTTGCCATTAAGCAAAATATCCTTCCCCTGAACTTCAATTTTTCTAAAGCCTATTTTATCGCTCAATGTATTGCCTTCATACGTTAAATGCACCTCGTATAACTTTGGAGTTTCAGGCGACCATACATCAATTTTTTTTGCATCAAAGCTAAAACTGACTTCGTTATCTGTAACCACTATATTTTCTTTAACCTTTAGTTCTGGGATCTCTATAGTTACTTCGCCCCTCGCCTGACCACTAATTTTAAAGCTTCCGGAAAGCTGATAATTGCGCTTTTTGATCGATTTTTTAATATCCTGAGCTTGTTCTAACTGAAGCGCGTATTGCTGAATAAAGTTTTGCGGGGTTACTATCAATTTTACATCACGAGTAATTCCACCATAATTCCACCAATCTGTATTTACGGTTGGGATTTCATCTGCATGGCGTTTGTTATCTACTTTTACGACCAGATAATTATCCTTCTCTTGAAGTAAACTTTGTGCAATCTCAAAATCAAAAGGCGTGAAACCACCTTTGTGCATGCCTAGTTTTTTTCCATTTAAATAAACATGCGCTTCATAATTAGCTGCGCCAAAATATAGAAATACCCTTTCCCCTTGTTTTAATTGGGGTGCATCAAAATCGCGCTGATACCATACCGTGCCCTCATAATATTTAAAAATATCATCTTGTGAATTCCAGTCTCCCGGCACTTGAATTGTATAGGGATCTTTGTAGCCATGCTCTTTTCGATCAGATTTATTTTTTACTACAGGTCTATTCCAATAAGCTTCACCATCATTTTCTTTGCGCTCGTTAAAGCGGTAATCGTAAAAGCCGGTCTCGTATGGATCTACAATATAATGCCAGGTTCCGTTTAAGGAAACCGTTTCTCTGTTTTGAGTATTGATGATTAGATCTTCCTGTGCAACGAGTTGTGTAGCAATAAGAATAAAAAGTAAGTAGATATATTTTTTTAAAAACATTTTAACATGTTATTGAATTAGAGAAATGGTATACGAATAGCTATAGGCATTATCTTCAAGCAGGTACTGCTCATGTGGATAAGCTCCCCAACTATTATCGCCTCCCAGGCCGCGCTGCTTGAGATCTACGTGTAGAAAGACTTTATCCTGCACTTTTAAATCTGTAGGATGACGCTGTGCCTTTTGCTCTCCCGGATCTAGGTCTTCAGTTGAAATATTTAAGGCGCTAAAGCCAAGCGGTTGTGCTCCCGTGATCTTAATACCTGAACCATTTTCATCTTTTAATGTCAACCACCTCACATCTGTTTTATAGCCTGATTCCTGCGGCCGGATATACGTCCAGGTAAACTGGTTTTCTACCTTGTCCTGATAATCGCCTATAAATGATGCCGTGTTTCTGTCTGAATAATTTTCCCAAGGGCCTCTACCGTAATATTCAAGTTCGCCATAATTTCCGGGCAATTCCATACGCATTCCAAAACGTGGAATTTCAGGAAGATCTTCATCACTATTTAAACTGGCGCTGACCTTAATATTTCCATTATTTTCAATAAAATAAGTCACCGTGTATGGTGTATCTACACCTGCCAGTTGATACGTCACCGTAATGAGTTGCCCGTCATTTCCTTTTTTACCAACTTCTACATTAGACACTTTAGAATCGTGAGTAGCCACTTTCCAGGCCATTAGTTTATGGGGCATCCCATTCCCAAAATCATTATCTGTAGGTGCACGCCAGAAATAGGGTTGCGGAAATACAGAAATGGGCTCCTGTGAAGTTCCTTTTAAATGATAAGTTTCTAAAAGTCCTGTCTTAGTATTGAATGTACCTTCAATATTTTGGGCAGAAAAGCTTAATAAACCATCTTTTTCTTTCACTGAAAGTCTTCCTGAAGTATTTTTTACAGAAGTAGAAAAGAAAGAGTTTTTCCCGATTTTAAACTGTTCTCGAGCGATTTCATAATGCGCGGGCATTAGCTCGCTGGCTTCTCTGGTATATGCAAAAACATTTAAAAAGTATTCTTTATCGCCTAGTTCTGGTAGCTCAATATCAACCGATTTTGATGTGTTTGGGGCAGTTTTTACCTCAAATTTCCCGGTTTTCACAATCTTGCCATCTGCGAGAAGTTTCCATTCAAAATCGTAATTGTCCAGATTTGTAAAGTTGAACTCATTTCTTACTACAATTTTGTCTTCTTCCTTTTCAAATTTGATATTCTGATACACCTTTTTAACTTCCTCAAGTCCGGGATGCGGTACTCGGTCTGCAGTTACAAGTCCGTTTGCATTAAAGTTTTGATCGTTCTGTAAATCCTGACCTCCCAGATCACCACCATACGCCCAAAATTCTCTGCCATCAGGTGTATGTGTGCGCAATCCCTGATCTACCCAGTCCCAAATGAACCCACCTTGCATGTGATCGCTACTTTCTATAATATCCCAGTATTCCTGAAAATTACCACTGCTATTACCCATCGCGTGTGCATACTCACACATTATAAAAGGGCGCTTTTTAGTATTATCTTCAGCATATTCTTTCATATGCTTAATACTTGGGTACATGGGTGCTACAATATCTGTATCACGATTTTGTCCCGCTTGTTCAAACTGTACCATACGCGTAGTATCGCGCTGTTTTATCCAATTGTACCCTTCATAAAATACAGGACCATTTCCGCTCTCATTACCCAAAGACCAAATAATGATCGAGGCATGGTTTTTATGAAACTCTACCAGACGCTCTATACGATCTAGATGTGCAGGAGCCCATACTTTTAAATAGGCTGGATGTATAGATTTATCAAAAGGCGACTGAAACTCGGCTCCCATTCCATGCGTTTCAATATTTGCTTCGTCAACCACATACATACCATATTCATCTGCAAGATCATAGAGATATGTATCATGAGGATAATGACTCATCCTGATGGAATTGACATTATTTTGCTTCATCACCTCAATGTCTTTGCGCATCATATCACGATCTGGCACATGCCCTTTGTCAGGATGATGTTCATGCAGATTTACACCTTTTACCGTTATAGGTTGCCCATTTACCATGAGTTGGGCATTCTTAATTTCTACTTCTCTAAAACCTGTTTTTCCGGCAAGCGCCGCAATAGATGTGTCGTCTTTATCTAAAAGAGTGATTGTATATGAATAGAGATTGGGATGTTCATCGCTCCACTTTTCTACCGAAGGAAGGACTTTCTGAAAAAGTATATTGTCTAAATTTTTACTTAAAGATTTCGTTTCAGTATAAACCTCTTTTCCTTGCAAATCAAAAAGACTAAACTTTACTGAAGTTGCCTTGCTCTTATCTTTACCAAAAGATTTCAATTTTACATTCACATTCAGGTTTCCATCAGAATAATCGTTGGTTAGTCCGCTGGTTAAAAAGTAGTCCCACAATGTTGTTTTTGGCATGGCTTGCAGATAAACATCACGCTCTATTCCGCTTAAGCGCCAGAAATCTTGATCTTCCAGATAACTACCATCATGCCATCTAAAAACCTGAACGGCCAATAGGTTTTCTCCTTCCTGTAGTAATGAAGTAATATCAAATTCTGCGGGAGTTTTTGAAGCTTTGGTCATACCTGCTTCCTTACCATTTACAAAAATTCTGGCGTAACCTGAAATAGATCCAAAACGTAAAACAATCTCTTTATCACTCCAGCCCTTAGGTACTGTAAACGTTGTGCGGTATGATCCTACCGGATTGTAAATTTCCTCACTATTTTTTTGCTGTGGTGAATTTATATTAACTGTAGCCCCGGCGCTTATATCTTTATTTTCGGCTTGAGCCGGATAACCAATAAATGGCGGATTTTTAGGAAAGGGATATGTGATATTTGTATAAATAGGAATATCAAAGCCTTCTATTTCCCAATTAGAAGGAACAGTTATATCGTCCCAGTTCTTATCATCTAGGGCTACTTTATAAAAATCTTTAGGCCGCTCGCCCGGATGTTTAACAATCATAAACTTCCAGGTTCCATTGAGGCTTTTGTATAAGTCTGAACTTTCCGATTTATTTTTTAAGGCCTGAGAAGCTTCTGTATATAAAATAAAATCACTGCGTCCTTCTATTTTATGGCGATCAAGAATAGATGGGTTTTCCCATTCATTAGGGCTTTGCTGAGCGATAGCAACCGAAGTAATTATTAACGAAATCAAATAAAAAATGATTTTTTTCATAGTGCTTTTGAATAATTCTGACTTATTGATTTTTATATCTTTTTAGGGCTTCTATAAAATAATAATCCCCGTAGCTAAGCGGAACATTAATCTCTGTTTTATTAGGCATATTCCCTACAGCGTGTTTTAATAAAAACCCACCTAATTCGCCTTTTTTTGCAAGATATTCTGGTGAGGTTAGACTTTCTAAAATGACCTCAGCATTTTTATAATAAATTGAGGATTTCTCCCCTTCTGCATAACCACTTAATTCTAATAATGCAGATGCATTGATCGCTGCGGAAGAGCTATCTCTTAACGCATCTGGAATATTATCTGCATCATAATCCCAGTACGGGATTTTATCTTGAGGAAGATTATGATTATTTAATATAAAATCTGCTATATGCTCGGCCTGAACGAGATATTTATCACCGGTCTCTCTGTACATCACAACATAACCATATAATCCCCAGGATTGCCCACGTGCCCATGAGGATTCATCTGCAAAACCCTGATTAGTAATTTGGGCGTTAACCTCGCCTGTTTTTTCGTCGTAAATCACCTCATGATAGGAGCTAAAATCATCCCTATAATGATTTTTCATCGTGGTATCTGCATGATTTACGGCAATATTATAATACGTACTATCCTTACTATGTTCTGTGGCCCAAAACAGCAATTCAAGGTTCATCATATTATCAATTATGACAACGAGATCATCATCGCCAGCTTTGTTCCAGGGTGAGCTGTCCCAAGAGCGTATGACCTTAGCGGTATCATTATAGCGTGTGGCTAAAGATTTTGCACTATTCATCAGGATTTCTTCATATTCTGGTTTGGGATCTATTTTATAGGCATTGCCAAAACTGCAATACATCATAAAGCCCAGATCATGTGTGCTTTTATTATATTGTTCTTTTTTAAGATCTTCAAGAATACGTTCTGCTTCGGTTATTAAGTTTTTTTCACCGGTTTCTTCATATAAAAAGAATAGCGTGCCTGGGTAAAAACCACTCGTCCACCAACCAGAACCGCTGGTTTCTATTTTTTTTTCTTTAGGATGATATGTTTTTGGAAATTGTCCTTCTGAAAGACTATCTGCTAATAATATGTATTGCTCTGCCGCAAGATTGAAAATTTCATCTATTTTTTCATCCGAAATATGTTTTTCAGGAACATTTTCCTCTGGAGTATTTTGTAATAAATTTTCATCTTTAGAATTCTTACAGCAAATCATAACTGAAAGACAGGCTAAAAGCGTAGATATTTTAATTAAGTTGCTTTTCATCGAAACAGATTCCTAAATATTAATAATTACTTCTTCGGTAAATTTGAAACTTCTAAAACCATAACCATAGTAGGTGGAAAATCGGCAAGTCCTTCGCCATCTATCTGCATAACCTGCTGCATAAAAATGTGCAACTTATTCTGCT
>JBALXG010000166.1:0-6314 GCA_036961055.1 Leeuwenhoekiella sp.
GTTTACGTTGCTTAGGATCATCCTGAGGTAAAGGTTTAAAAACCAGTTTTGATTTTGAACCTGTTATTTCTAAAATATTTTGAGCAAGTTCTAACATTTCAAATTCATTCTCATTTCCTATATTCACAGGACCATAAAAATCATCAGACGTGTTCATCATACGCACCATTCCTTCTACTAAATCATCTACATATTGAAAAGAACGCGTTTGTGTACCATCACCAAAAATGGTTATATTTTCTCCCCGAAGAGCCTGTACAATAAAGTTTGATACAACACGACCATCATCTGGATTCATATTGGGACCATAGGTATTAAAAATGCGCAAAATTTTTATAGCGACATCATTTTGAAGACGATAGTCCATAAATAATGTTTCTGCACAGCGCTTTCCTTCATCGTAACAAGAACGAGGACCTATAGGATTAACATTACCCCAGTAAGACTCTGGTTGAGGATGCACATTAGGATCGCCATAAACCTCACTGGTACTGGCCTGTAAAATCTTAGCTTTAACCCGCTTTGCAAGACCTAACATATTTATCGCTCCCATTACAGAGGTTTTTATAGTCTTTATGGGGTTAAATTGATAATGTATTGGGCTTGCGGGACATGCTAAATTATATATTTCATCAACTTCAGCATAATAAGGTGCTATTATATCATGCCTTACCACTTCAAAAAAAGGATTATCAAGTAATTCTATAATGTTTTCTTTAGAGCCGGTAAAGTAATTATCGAGACAAATAACCTCATTATTATCCTTTAAAAGTTTGGCGCAGAGATGTGAACCTATAAATCCGGCACCTCCAGTGACTAATATTTTCTTCATTCTATATAATTTAGATTTGCACTTTATAGTTAAATGTCAGGTTATAATTTAAGAAGCTCTTAAATGCATCTTGTCTCTCAGTTTTTATAGTAAATTTCTATAACCAATTAGCATCGCACTAAAACCTCATCAATATCTTCAATAAAAAACTGAAGTAATTTTAATAAAGCCTTTAACAAAAAATGAGTAAGTAATTGATCGCGTTCAAATATATAACTCTAAATGTTAAAATAGTTAACATTTATTTTTTTTAATGATTACATAATAATTGTCTGAATTATGTAGCTATTAAATAAAAATAATAAAATTAAATTAACAAGATGACAATGTGCTTCATTATTTAAATAAGCTATACTCTATACCTGCGCGTATCATACTGAAGAAAGTTTTAAAAGAATAATTTAATACTTGTACTTACTTTCTTTAAAGGTGCTTGCTGAGTTATTTAAAAACGTATCAAAAAAAAAACGCCAACTAAATGATGACGTTTTTAAAGGTTTTATTAAACTCCTCTGGGATTAAAATTTGCTTTTCATCTTTTGCCAAAAGGTAGGTTTGGTTGCTCCGTACGCGTACCCATACTGATTACCGTAGCCAAAGTTAGCCAGCTCTACATCATTAATTACAAAACTCACATCATGTAGTTTACCATCATTACGAGCTTCAACGGCAAAGTCAAGCAGTTTCTTTTCGGTATAACCTGCACGTACAACATATAAGGTAAGATCTGCATACTTATTAATAAGAAAAGTATCTGCAACCAGCATAGAAGGCGCGGTATCTATAATAAGGTAATCATATCTTTTTTTAAGTTCTTCAAATAGCAAACCAAATTTCTCCTGACGCAGTAACTCAGCGGGATTAGGTGGTATAGAGCCCGAAGGTATTAATTTTAAATTAGGGTGTAAAGTAGATTCTTCTATAATAGAATCTAAAGTAATATCAGGATTTACCAGATAATCACTTATTCCTAATCTGCGGTTTGCATCTTTCTCATAGCGTTGTAACTGGGGATTACGTAAATCTGCTCCCATAACCAGTACATTTTTACCGGTGTTAGCCAGTGTTATAGCGAGGTTAATAGCTGTAAAGGTTTTACCTTCTCCCTTTACACTTGAAGTTACAAAGAGACAGACACCATTATCATTATAAGCAGCGTCTACTAAAAGGTATTGCAGGTTTGTAATGAGAATCCTAAAAGCCTCTGAAAGCATAGACCTGTCATTTTCTACGATAAGATCACTCTCTTTGCTTCCTATTCTGGGCAACTCCCCAACAATAGGAATTACCTTACTAACTTTCTCAATATCTCCCCTACTATGAACCTTATTATTAAGGAGATTTTTTAGATAAATAAATATAAAAGGAAGAGCCAGGCCAAAAATTAACGCCCCTCCCATTACCAGTTTAGATTTAGGAGAAACAGGATCTTTACCACTAAAAGCGTTATCTACTATTTTAGCCTTAGGCGCGGTAACTGCCAGCGTTAATGAAGTTTCCTCACGCTTCTGTAACAAAAATAAATATAAGGCCTCTTTAATATTTTGCTGCCGTTCTATACCTCTGTATTGTCTTTCTTTAGCAGGAACATTGGCTATTTGAGAGCCTATCATCCCTACATGTTGATTAAGATCACGTTGCCCTATTACCAGATTAGAGCGCATACGCTGTAAACTCGCGGCCACACTACCTTTCATTTGATCTATCTGGCTGGTTAGTCGCTTTACAACAGGGTTTAATTCTGTAGAACCGCTTAAAATACGATTACGCTCCAGTACCAGTGTGTTATATTCCTGAATAAGAGTGTTCACTCCTGTCTCTTCAATACCAAGATTAGCCGGCAACAGATCTGATGCAGAACTTTGCTGTATATATTCTATCATAGAGTTAGCCAGTTCAAGCTGGGTATCTATCTCCTGCTTTCTTTTTTTATAATCACTGGCATTTGTAATAAAAAGTTCAGACTCTGCTTCTATATTAGTAAGCTGGTTTTCTTCTTTAAATTCTTCTTTGCCGGTTTCAACAGAATCAAGCTCCTGATTTATGATATTAAGTCTTTCATCAATAAATAAGGCAGTATTAGTGGCAACCATATTTTTATCTTCTATGGCCTCTTTATTATACTCATAGATCAATTGATCAAGAATATCCTGCGCTTTTGTTTTTACGGCATCTTCTAAAGACAAATCAATAAGCGTAGCGTTATCATCTATAAGAGTAACAACTAACGCATCACGATACTGTGCCACAACAGATTGTATGGGACTAAATTTTATAAGAAAATCTAAAATATCATCCTCTGAAGGTTTAATTAAATCTGCTTTATGAAAAATAACCTCTGCAAACCCCAGATTAATAATCTTTCCGGTTACGGCGTTAAACGTTTTTCCTGTTTCAGGCTGTGTAAGTTCGTATCCATTTTGTGTAAGGTGAACCTCAAAACTGTTTGCCTCATCTTCCACAACCTGATCAAATTTATCTTCATCTATCGAAAGGATTTCAACTTCAAAAGGAGCAGATTTATAAATCTCTGTCTGTTTGAATGTTTCATTATCATAATATTGAACATCGAGCCCCAGGGCGTTTACAACATTAGTCATCATACGACGGGAGCGCAAAATACCCAGCTCGTTTTCTATACTGTTTGTACCCAGACCACTCATTAAACCCAGATCTGCAAATGCCGCCAGATCTGAACCTGGCGATTTACTGTCGTCATCTTTAATTATAATACTCGCGGTAGTTTTATAAGTAGGCGTTGTGGTTTTAAGATAAATAAAAGCCACTGCCAGACAAATAAGAGCCATAGCGATAAACCAGGGCCAGTATCTCAGGTATTTCTCAAGCTCTTCCCTGATATTGATTTCATCTTCTTCTAAATAAGCCGGATTGTATCTTTTTTCTTCCATGTTTATCGGGAGATTAAAACAATTAATGAAACTAAAACGGAAGCTATAGAAATATAAACCGATGTATTTCTATTATAGCTGGATGCCTGTCTTTGCGCTCCATTAGGCTCTATATATACCACATCATTCTGCTTTAAATAATAGTAGGGCGAATTAATAATATTGGCATTTGTAAGATCAAGGTAGGCATGTGTTTTTTTACCATTTTCTTCACGCATTACCAGTACATTATTTCGCAACCCATAAATAGTCATATCACCCGCAAGGCCCAGCGCTTTGGGTAAGCTTAAATACTCGTCATTAATAGAAAAAGTGCCGGGACGTGCAACTTCGCCTAAAACACTTACCTGGAAGTTTATAATACGAATGTTTAAAATAGGATCCTGTACATATTTTGAGATCTTTTCTTTAAGACTACTGGCAAGTTGCTGCCGCGTAAAACCAACTACTTTTACAATACCTAAAACGGGAAATTCTATATTTCCATCACCGTCAACCAGATAACTTTGCAATTTGGGCTGACCAGAAACGCTGGAGGCATCAAGAATATTTGTAGCTCCTACAACCGGTAAATTAAAGGGCAGGGCTGCTTCCTGTTCGGGTGCGGTAACACTTATCGTCAATAAATCATTAGGTTTTAAAGTAAGATTACCCTGTTGATTTGTAGCAAGCTGCTGCTCTGCTTCTTCAAGACCCTGAAAATAAACAATCTCCTTTCGGGAAACACAGGAGGATAAAAGCAGTACAGGAAGCACCGCAATCAAAATTGATTTAATTATTTTTTTTTGTTGCATTGAGAAAAATTAAATGATTTGATATGGGAATATATAAGGGATGGCACTCATTTTTTTAATTGCACGAATATAAACAAATTAATTACTAAGGATTAATGTAGAAGTTGTCATCTTTTTAATCGGGTATTGTTGAATTGTTGAATTGTTGAATTGTTGAATCGTTGAATCGTTGAATCGTTGAATCGTTGAATCGTAAATCGTATAATTCTTTTTGATTCATTGTTAACTGATAATTGTTAACTGATAATTGTTGAATCGCTGAATCGCTGAATCGCTAATCGAATAATTCTTTTTGATTCATTGTTAATTGTTAACTGCTAACTGATAATTGATAATTGTTAATTGTTCCATTGTCTTAAAAAGATCGTCCTACTTTTACCTGCATTCCAACTGAATTGTCATACAATTCTCCCTGATCAAGAGCCAGCACAAAACCCAGATCCCAGCCGCTATACGTTGTTTTACCAGCTTCTAAATATGCGGAAAACTGACTCACTTTTTCAAAATGTCCCTGAGGTGGAAAGCGCTCTCCCAAGGTCATTTTACCAAGGGTTGTTCCAAAGGTGCCATAATTTGCAGAATAGGAAAGTTTTGATACAATATGCCAATCTTTATATTCTGCTTCAAGGCCAAGATGTCCCGCCACGATCCTGTTATTTATAAAATAATCTGCAGAGTGAGAAGCCTGTCCTGGTTTTGCTGCTTCACGTGTTGTAAATAAAGGGTTACCTAAAGCCAGACCCTTATAAGACCAGCCTTCAGAATAGATATAGCTGTTATAGTAATCTTCATCTCCTGAGGGTGTATATTTTGAACCCAATTCGCCAGCCTGATTTTTAGAATATAAAAATTCAAAAAGCAATTTTTTCCAGTGAAAATCACTTACACTTTCTTTTTTATTGGTAAGGCTTATTCCATTTAAACCATCAGCGATATTAGCGAGATAATTTAAAGCGCCCACATCATAAAAATTCTGGCGGTATACAAAAAGTTTTACATGATCCATTTCATAATCAAGGCCTACGTCAAGGGAGCCCAGATGATTTCCTATTTTAGAAGATGCAATTCCCTTAGTAGAAAATGTGCTTCCAGTCACCGCATACCTGTATTCTTCACGACCCGTTAAATGTACTTTTGGGCCTAAAATAGTTTCAGCATTTCCGTAAAACACCTGATGATTAGACCCTGCATAAAGTTTTAACCGCCACCAGGGTTTTCCCAGTCGCCCATATAGGGATTTCTGGTGAAAATAAGTTTCAACAACTGGTGGACTTGTACTAATCTGGACAGGGATTTCACCCAGCCATCCCTGGGCAAAATTTCCCTTAAAAGCAAACAATCCGTCCCATAACGGCAAGGCATAAAAATCAGGAATTGATAATTCTACTTTAGGAATTCCCAGGCTATTACCCGAAATAGAAAAAGCCCCGGAAGTTAATGTAGTATCTACCAGCCCCATCACTTCTTTACTTCTGCCTCCTTTTAACTGAAAAACACCCAGCTTTAATTTTGCATAAGCTTCAATTAAAATAAAATCTGTTTCCTCCCCTATATTTGCCCTGCCATTAATACTAAAACCCCAGTCAAAAAAATCACCTTCTTCGGTGCCGCTAATATGGCTTCTGTACTTGTTATAATCTTTATGTGCACTAGCCAGCAGGCTTATTGAAGCGCCGGGTAATGGGATGCTTCCATATTTATTTGCAAACATCCAGAAAGGCACACGGTCATTTGAAGTGTAGGTAGCCTCACTTTCTATGTGGGCCGTAACATTAGCTA